>NZ_JASPJI010000025.1:0-33428 GCF_030232285.1 Corynebacterium sp. MSK047
GCTATTCTTTGGTGATTTGTGGTGTGTGGTCTGGGGTTATGGTGGCATGCGGACACACTTTTCTTTACTTAACCCGCTTTGTCTGTCGGACCAATGGGACTGCCCTATTGCAGCGCCGAGGTCAAGCGGAAAACAGAGTCCAGGTAGCGCTGGCGAAGGGGCCGGTCATTCCATTCCTCCTGGGTGAGCAGGAAAGATTTGTCGCGGTACTCGTCGGCAAGCGTGATCAGTTTGTCCACGATGGAACCGGCGGCGGAAAGAAGCGTGATCTCGTAATTGAGGCCGAACGAGCGCATATCCAGATTGGAGGAGCCGAACATGGCCATGCGGTCGTCGATAACCATGAACTTGGAGTGCAGGACCGCAGGCGCCGGATAGCGGTAGATCTTCACGCCAGCGGTTAGCAGTGCCTGGTAGTAGGACTGCTGCGCGTGGCCGACCATGAACTGATCGGACTCTTCGTTGACGTAGAGCTGGACGTCGATGCCTCCATATGCGGCAGAGGTCAGCGCCATGAGCATGGATTCGTCGGGGACGAAGTACGGGCTGACGGCGATAATCCGCTCGTGTGCCTGGTAGATCATGTTATTGAAGACGCGCAGGTTCGGCTCCGTGCTGAAGCCCGGACCCGACGGCAGCACCTGGACAACGTTGTAGTTGTCGTTGACTTCGGTGTTGTGGAGTGAATAGTCCCTGGTGGCGTCTGGGGTCTTGTATAGCTCGCTGGTCCAATCAACCGCGAAAATTGCGTCGAAGGCCAGCGCAATATCGCCCTCGAGTTCAATCCAGGTGTCCACCCATCGGCGGCCGATCTTATGGTTCTTTTTCTTCTGATATTCGGGCTCAATCAAATTCTGCGAACCCATGAATACAATGTCGCCATCAATAACTACGAGCTTGCGGTGATTACGCAGATCCAGGCGGCGCCAGGTGAGCTTCAGCAAGCTCACGGGCAGCATTGGGTGCCAGGAGATTTGGGACTGGTCCAGGCGCTTTTTCAACTTGTAGTAGCCGGGGTACTTCCACGAACCAATTGGATCGACCAGTACCTTGACCTCTAGTCCCCTGTCTTGCGCGCGCTCGAGAGCCTGTATGAAAGGCTCCGTGCTGTCATCCAGTGCAAAGATGTAGGACTGCACGTGGATAGATTTCTGAGCCGCATCGATGGTCTCAATCATGCGGTCAATGGAGGCATTGAATTCGGTGAAAAGTCCCTTTTCTGCGCTGGCAATTGCCGGCATTCCCGTGAGCTGACGCGAGAGCTTGAATACGTTGACAACATCATCTTCTATCTCGGCATCATCCGGTACGTCGGGCAGATGCTCGGTACGTTCCGCAATGAGCTCCTGCGCCAGTGCCTGTACCTCGTGCCTACGGCCCGTGATTTGCTGCGAGCCCAGGAAGAGGAACAGAGGTAGGCCGATAAATGGAATCAGCAGAATCAGTAGCAGCCACGCCGTCGAAGCCGATGGGCTTCGGTTTTCCGGCACCCACCCAATCGCGATGAACTTAATCGTGTAGTCGAGTGCGAAAAATAGTACTTGCCACCACGTTAAGTCCTCCACCAGCCACGGGAAGGTGCCCATCAACCAATCCATGCAGATGATATTACTGAAGGAATTTTCAGTACTTTTGGTCGCTGCCCCTTAGGTGCACTCTTCCCCTTTTCGTGACAGCCTATTGTGACTTCTGAAATTGAATACTGGTATCAATACGTAGTAAGGTTCAACACATTGAACATAGTAAGTGTTTGGCATGTCGACTTCGAAAGGACTAACCCCTCCAAATGACTGAGAAGGCTCCTACGAGCACCGAGCTCGACGTTGCCACTAACGTATTGAAGCTGATGGCCGACAAGACGCGTCTCTCCATCCTGTCGCTCCTTCGTGACGGGGAGATGACCGTCACCGCCATCGCTAGCGCGCTCGATCGCCCCGTCCCCGCGATTTCTCAGCACCTGGCGAAGTTGCGCATGGCCAATATGGTGCAGACCCGCAAGGAAGGCACGTCTAGCTTCTACTCTCAGCCCGACGAGCACCTCACCAACCTCGTGGTCAACGCTCTCCACTTCGCCGAACACACGCTCTACAGCGATCCGCCCCATCACCGCGGTCAGTAGGCGCACACGGATACGCTCGCTTTACTCGCTTTACTCGCTTTACGACGAAACCCCGCGCCCTTCTGAACCTAGTTGGCGAGCCCGGCGTTCGATGCCCTTCCCTGGTCAAATGCCTCCATGATGCGCTGGGCGGCGAGCGTCGGTGTCAGCTGCCCCGAGCGGAGTTGTTTTTCCACCAGGGTGCTCTCTGTCTGCACAGCCTCGTTGGTGTTGAGTCGCTGCAAGAGCGTTTCGTGCACCATGGACCACATCCACTTAATCTGCTGGTTAGCGCGGTTTTCATCAAAGAGATGATTCTCGTGCATAGCCTCGACATGGTTCTCGATGGCCTGCCAGAACTTGTCGGTGCCGTCGTCCTCCAATGCCGACATAGTCAGTACCGGTGGCGTCCAGACTTGGTCTGAGGAACGCACCATCTTCATGGCCGTCATCAGATCACGCGCAGCGCGCTTTGCCGGGCGCAAGTTCTTACCATCCGCCTTGTTGATAGAAATCACGTCGGCCATCTCCAGCACACCCTTCTTGATGCCCTGGAGTTGGTCACCAGCGCCGGCGAGTGCCAGAAACGCAAACGTATCCACCATCTGTGCCACCGCGACCTCGGACTGGCCGACGCCGACAGTTTCGACGATGACAATGTCGTAGCCTGCGGCCTCGAGCACCACCATGGCCTCACGCGTTGCCTTGGCGACACCACCGAGTGTGCCCGCAGAGGGCGACGGACGGATGAAGGCTTCATCCGCGGCCGAGAGCCGGGACATACGGGTCTTGTCGCCCAGAATCGAGCCACCGGACTTCGTCGACGACGGGTCGATGGCCAGCACTGCAACGCGGTGGCCTTCCTCGATCAGCTTTAGCCCGAGGGTTTCAATCGTGGTTGATTTACCGACGCCGGGGACGCCGGTAAGGCCGACGCGCATGGCCTTGCCGGAAAATGGTAGCAACTTCACCAGTAGTTCCTGAGCCAGCACCTTATGCGCCGGAGCAGTCGACTCCAGCAGCGTGATTGCCCGAGCCAACTTAGTGCGGTTTCCAGCCCGCACGCCCTCAAAGAGGTCGTCGACATCAATCCGTCGTCGCGCACGGCGGACGACTTCGGGGGCTACAGCGGTCTTTCCCTCAACGACCGTGCCAGCGGTAGTGACGAGGGTGCCCAGGTTTTCTTCAAGATACTCGTTCATCGCTACTTCTCAATTCCGACAACGCGCTGAGCTGAACAGTCAGCCCAGCGCGGATGCGGTAGTTATTTAGGACTCTTCGTCAACGGCAAGGTCGAGGCCCAGCTCGTTAGAGAGCTTGGTCATCATGTCGATTGCCGAATCAGCGATGACAGTGCCCGGCGGGTAAATAGCCGCGGCGCCGGCATCGTAGAGTTCCTGGAAGTCGCCCGGTGGGATAACACCACCGACAACAATCATGATGTCCTCACGACCCAGTTTTGCCAGCTCATCGCGCAGGGCAGGAACGAGCGTCAGGTGTCCGGCGGCCAGCGAAGAAACACCGACGACGTGGACATCCGAGTCGACTGCCGACTTGGCGGCCTCCTCCGGAGTTTGGAACAGCGGTCCCACGTCAACGTCCATGCCGAGGTCCGCGTAGGCGGACGCGATGACCTTCTGGCCACGGTCGTGACCATCCTGGCCCATCTTGGCCAGGAAGATACGGGGACGGCGACCTTCCTGCTCTTCGAACTTATCGGCCATGGCGATGGCCTTGGAGACGTTGGACACGGCTCCCTCCTTGCCAACTTCGTCCTTGTAGACGCCGGAGAGAGTACGGATCTCGGCCTGATGGCGGCCAAAGACCTCTTCCATGGCGTCGGAGATTTCACCGATGGAGGCCATGGCGCGAGCACAGTCGACAGCGAGCTTCAAAAGGTTCTTGTCCAGGTCCCCCGGTTCACCCGGGTTACGGCAAGCGTCGGTCAGAGCGGCCAGTGCCTTCTGAACCTCTTCCTCGTCGCGCTCGGCGCGCAGGCGAGCCAGCTTGTCAATCTGCTCCTGGCGCACGCGGGAGTTCTCAACCTTGAGAACCTCGATGGCCTCGTCCTCTTCGACCTGGTATTTATTCACGCCGATGAGAGCCTGACGACCCGAGTCAATACGGGCCTGCGTACGAGCTGCAGCCTCTTCAATACGCAGCTTCGGAATGCCCTCGATGGTGGCCTGTGCCATACCGCCGGCCTCTTCGACCTCGTCGATGTGCTGGCGTGCACGCTTGACCAGCTCATTAGTCAGCCACTCGATGTAGTAGGAACCAGCCCACGGATCAACCGGACGCGTGGTGTTGGACTCCTGCTGAAGCAGCAGCTGAGTGTTACGAGCAATACGGGCTGAGAAGTCAGTCGGCAGTGCCAGGGCCTCGTCCAGTGCGTTGGTGTGCAGCGACTGGGTGTGGCCCTGTGTTGCGGCCATAGCCTCAACAGCAGTACGCGCGACGTTGTTGTAGACATCCTGAGCGGTCAGCGACCAACCGGAGGTCTGCGAGTGAGTACGCAGGGACTGGGACTTCGGGTTCTTCGGGCCAAACTTGCCAACCAGCTCGGACCAGAGGATGCGGCCTGCACGCAGCTTGGCGATCTCGGTGAAGGTGTTCATCGAGATGCCCCAGAAGAAGGACAGACGCGGAGCGAACTTATCAACTTCCAGGCCAGCGTCAATACCGGCCCGCAGGTACTCGATGCCGTCGGCAAGCGTGTAAGCGAGCTCAAGGTCGGCCGTCGCGCCCGCTTCCTGAATGTGGTAGCCGGAAATCGAAATCGAGTTGAACTTCGGCATCTTTGCCGAGGTGTACTCGAAGATCGAGGAGATGATTCGCATCGAAGGCTTCGGCGGGTAGATGTACGTGTTACGAACCATGAACTCCTTGAGAATGTCGTTCTGGATCGTACCGCGCAGCTGCTCGGTCGAAACGCCCTGCTCTTCAGCGGTGACAATGTAGAAGGCCAGAATCGGCAGCACAGCGCCGTTCATGGTCATAGACACCGAGACGCCGCCCAGGTCAATGCCCTGGAAGAGCTCACGCATGTCGTAAATCGAGTCAATTGCCACGCCGGCCATACCGACGTCGCCGGACACACGCGGGTTGTCCGAGTCGTAGCCACGGTGGGTAGCCAGGTCGAAAGCGACCGAAAGGCCCTTCTGGCCGGCCGCGAGGTTGCGGCGGTAGAAGGCATTGGACTCAGCTGCGGTGGAGAAGCCAGCGTACTGGCGAATAGTCCACGGCTGGTTGGTGTACATGGTCGGATACGGCCCGCGCATGAATGGGGCGATACCCGGGAAAGAATCTACCGGGTGGCCCTCGGCGGCAGCGGCGTCGCGGTCAGCGCGATCGTAGACGCGCTTGACATCGATGCCCTCTGGAATGGTCCACACTTCACCTGCTTCCGCGGCAGCTTCCTTGTCAGTGGCAGCGGCCGCGTCGTCGGTGTTGCGGGAGATGTCAGCGAAATTTGGGATGGTGGTCATTACTTCCTTCACGCTCCCAGTTCGTTCAGCAGTCGGGACAGCTCCGCGACAGCATCGATGGTCATGTTCAGGTATCCGTCGGGGCGAGCGTCCTCAGCGGCATTGGCGAAGCTCTTCTCGGAGCCGGCCACCAGGACCTCCTTAGCGCCGGCGGCGCGGGCGGCCTTGACAGCGTCCTGGCCCGAGGTCTCGTACTCGCTGTCGGCTGCGCACAGCACGACAATCGGTGAGGCCTTCACTGCCTCTTCGAAACCGACCTCGCCCGGCACAACCTGGCCGGGGTTGGCGACGGCGATACCGCCGGAAGCCAGCAGGTTGGAGGTAAAACCAGTGCGGATGTTGTGCTTGGCCAGCGGACCCAGCGGCAGCATGGCAATCAGCGGACGGTTGCCCTTTTCAGCCAGGAAGTCATCGGAGCGGTTGCGCAGCGCCTCGAAGTCGCTGGCCCAACGGCGAATCGGGTCGCCCTCCGGGCGGGCCTCAGGAGCCAGTGGGGCTTCAGCCAGGTTCGGGAACTCGTTGATAGCGGTGACCTTGGTGCGGCGGTGTGCGATGTCGGCGCGGCGCTTTTCCCAGGTAGCGTCCAGGGCGGCGCGAATATCGGCCTCCGCGGAGGCGAAACCGCCGCCGGCCTCAGTGGCGGTAAAAATCTCCCATGCCTTGTCGGCCATTTCTTCGGTCAGGTCTTCGACGAAGTAGGAGCCACCTGCTGGGTCGGCGACGTAACCAAGGTGAGACTCTTCCAGCAGCAACAGGTTGGTGTTGCGAGCGATGCGAGCCTTGAAAGTCTTGGAGACGTTCGGCATGCCGCCGACAACTGCGTAATCAAACGGCAGAACCTCAACTGAGGAGGCACCGCCGACACCTGCGGCGAAGGAGGCGACAGTCACACGCAGCATGTTGACCCACGGATCGCGCTGGCTGAACATGACCGGGGCTGTCACGGCGTGCATCGGAGCGCGGCCAGCCTCGGGGGCACCGATAACCTCAGCAACGCGGGCCCACAGGACGCGAGCAGCGCGGAACTTCGCGATGGTGTCGAACTGGTCGTCGGTAGCGGCAAAGCGGAAAGCGATCTGGCCGAGCGCTTCTTCAGCGCTCAATCCGGCTTCGGTCAGCGCACGCAGGTAGGCGACACCAACGGCGAGACTGTAGCCAATCTCCTGGATGTTGTTTGCGCCCAGGTTGGAGAAAACAACGCCGTCGACAAGCAGGGCGCGGACGTCGCCCGGCTGCTTAGCCGCCTTGACGGCCAGCTGAGTGGCCTCGTCGAGAGAAACATCGTCAATACCGGCAAAAGCGGAGGTCAGCGGAGCTGCAGAAAGCTCGACTGCGATGTTATCCGGATTAGTCGGGTTCGCCTGCTCGATGTAGGACGTCAGTGCTTCCGCAACCTGCGCAGTCTTCTTACCGGCATGCACGGCAATCGGAGCAAGGTCGACGTAGACGTTGTTGAGCAGAGCCGGCACATCAGCGGCTTCGAGGGAGCCGGTGAAGTCCAGGCGGATGTCCGTGGTGCCGTTTTCCAAGGCAGTCAGCAGAGTCTCGTTGACCGCCTTTGGGTCAAGGGCATCCTCACCCGGGTACTGGCGACCGAAGGTCTCCCGAACACCCCAACCGTTGGTGTTGTCCGAAGTGACCTTTGCGCCACGGACGAATGGGAACTGGCCCGGAGCTGGGCTTTCCGCGAGCTCGTCCGCGCGGGTGTAGAGCGGGCGAACATCGACACCGTCATAGGTGGTCTGAATCAGTCGTTTCCAAATATCGAGCGGTACATCTGCAACGTCTTGCTTGTGCACCCGCGCGAATACCTTGGCCACGCCCTGATACCAGGAATTCTGCAATTCCTCGAAGTTTGGTGGCAGCGTGGAAGGTGATTCGGGGGTCGTTCGGTCAGTCACGACAGACCTTCTCCCTTACATGTTCTAAGCAACGCCTCTATCAATCCATGACCGAGGAAATTCGGCTGCGACAATTTCCGAATTCTCCGCGACGGAAAGGGATCTAAAGGCGTTGGCTTCCTCCAATAGTCAATAAGAGCCACTAGTCAGACGCTAAGACTCACCCGAGTGTCCATGCACTGAACTTTTCAGCTATTTGTGCAATACCCTTACGTTCGGTTTTGTGCTGACGGGCACGTCAAGTGCTCGAGCCAAGGCATAGTGACCTTGATTCCCATCCTAGTGAAATAATGGGCAAACGCCTTTAGCCGCTGACTAGCCCTCCTCGCAGAGCCTCCAATGCGCAGGTCACACGCTTCCCCGCAATCCCCGGTAACCTCAAATGGGTGAACGTATCCGATGTGCGAATTACCCCTACACTCAAAAAGGTTCTGCTGGTGCTAGCCGTAGGTGTGGGGGGCGTCGTCACGCTGTACGTCGATGTTCCCACGGTCGCTACCATCCGGCAGTGGTCCATCGATGCCGGTGACTGGTTCCCGCTCCTCTACTTCCTCGCATACGTTGCACTGACTCAGTTCCCAATCCCCCGCACCGTATTCACTTTGGCTTCCGGAATCCTCTTCGGGCCAGTGCTCGGTTTCCTGCTGGCAATTACTGCGACGACGGTTTCTGCCCTTCTCTCCCTATGCATTGTGCGGTTTTTGGGGCGCGATTGGTTTCGCACGCACCTGACCAACCGCCGTCTTCTCAGTCTCGACCATCGGTTGGAGCAACGCGGCTGGCTCACAGTGCTCAGCTTGCGCATGATTGCTGGCGTGCCATTTTCGTTTCTCAACTACGCCTGTGGGCTGTCGTCGATACGCATCGTGCCGTATATCATCGCCACTGCCCTAGGTTCGGCGCCGAACACACTCGCCGTCGTTCTGCTTGGCGACGCGCTGTTGGTCGGCTTCGACGTGCGCTTTGCGGTGGCCACGGGAATTCTGCTCGTGCTTGGTTTGCTGGGACTTCTTGCGGACGCCAAGTTCCCTGTCGTAACCGGTTCTTCGAAACGTTAAAACACCGCTTGGCGCTCTTGAGCTAGGCGTGAGTTTTTCGGCGAGCTGGTGTTGGTTGCCTGTGAGTTTGCGGAGCGAAGGAACGTGTCTTAGCCCATCTGTCAAGGGGTGGGGCTAGACTAGAGCGTATGTACTCAGTCTTTGCCAGGTATCGCGGTCGATCTACTCGCAGGGCAGATCACGTTCAGGCCTCTGTGCAGGCACTTTCCGGCCTGGAAGGCGTAGGAACTGTTGAGGTTGCAGGTATCGAAGAGCTTCGCGCAGCTCCTGAAAATGCTGTGGGAGTCACCACGCTTGTGCTGGCGCTATTGGCCGCAGGTGACTGGGCGATAGGTATCGGTGTTTGTCCTCAGGACGACATTGAGCAAGCGCATCTGGCATCGAGCTCAGTCGTCGGTAAGGGAGGCAGAGCCGGTACGGTAAAAACCCGCATTCGGACTAACGATCCGCGTGGTAAGGACTACTCGGAGGATATTGGTGCAGCATTCACATTGCTGCACCACGTTATCTCTCGCAGGTCCCCCGAAGGGCGCGAGGCAACTGGTTTGGTTCGCGCTGGTTATTCACAGGTAGAGGCCGCGGAAGAATTGGGAGTTTCTAAGCAGGCCGTCAATCAGCGCCTCGCTGCAGCTGGCTGGCAGGCGGAGCTGGCCGGATGGAACCTGGCCGTCCACCTGCTTCAGCGAGCTGATGAGTTATAAAAACTTACTGCCCATTTTCCGGGGCGTAAGGGTCACGTGACCATCCAGAAAAATCTGGACGATCGGTGGAGTGCGCACCGCTGCCTGCATTGGTATTACCGGTGCCAGGAGCCGAGGGCAGGTCACGTTTGCCGGAAGGAACTGACGGCGCAGCCGGTGTGGACGGCGCAGCGGGCGCAGCCGGTGTCGCAGGTTCAACCGCTGCCGGGCCGTTCTGACCACCCAACTGTTCAGGCTGAGCGGACTGAGCCGACTCAGCGCGGCGGTTCTTCTTCCTCTCAGGGGTATTACCAGCTGCTGCAGCTACCGGATCATCAACCGGGCGGTTAGCGACCTCGTTCGCCGCGGCAACTGCACGAGCCAACTCCGGGTTGGTCGACATGTCGAACCAGTTCTCGTCGCGGCCCTGCTCAGCCTCTTCCTTGGTCTCTCGGCTCACGGCCGGAGGCTCGTAGCGGAAGACACCGTCGGCATCCTTCTTGCCGAAAGCCCTAGCGAAGCTCTCGAGACTGTCGCCGAACTGCGACGGAATCATCCAAACAGTATTGCCGTCCTTATTTGCCAGCTCAGGCAGCTTCTCCAGGTACTGCCAGGCAAGAATCTCAGGTGTCAACTGTGAAGCCTTAACAGCTGCGTTGACCTTCTGGATAGCGCGAGCATTACCCTGTGCCTCAAGGTAGGTAGCGGCGCGAGTACCCTCAGCGCGCAGAATGGTTGCCTGACGCTCAGCCTCAGCAGCCAGAATTGCTGCGTGCTTGTTACCTTCGGCGGCCAGAATCTGTGCCTGCTTACGGCCCTCAGCAGTTTTAATATCGGCTTCGCGGGTACCTTCCGCAGTCAGAATCATGGCGCGCTTCTCGCGATCGGCCTTCATCTGCTTTTCCATCGACTGCTGAATCGACGGTGGCGGCTCAATGGCCTTCAGCTCCACACGAGCGATACGAAGACCCCACTTGGCAGTGGCCTCGTCCAGCTCGCCGCGCAGACGGCGGTTGATGTAGTCACGGGAAGTCAGTGTCTCTTCCAGTGTCAGGCCACCCACGACGTCGCGAAGCGTTGCGGTGGTGATCTGTTCGACGCCGAAGATGTAGTCATCGATACCGTAAATTGCCCGATCCGGTTCATTGACCTGGAAGGTCACGACGGTATCGATAGCCACAGTCAGGTTGTCTTCGGTGATCACTGCCTGTGGCGGGAAGGTAACCATACGCTCACGGGTATCGACCTTCTCGCGCACTCGGTCAATGATCGGGATGATGAAGTTCAGGCCGCTGTTCAGTGTCTGCGTGTATCGTCCCAGTCGCTCTACGATTGCCGCTTCACCCTGAGGAACCAGGACAATCGCTTTGAGAACCAAGGTAACAACCACGAGAATGAAAACGACGAGGATGATAAAGCCTTCCATGGGATTCCCTCGTAGCTAGAAACTGTGTGGTCAGTTATTTAATGGTCAGTAACTAAGAGTGCTCCGAGCGCCCTTTAAGTGAGTTGGCTGCTCAGAGCAGCTTGTCCACTACTGCGGTATTGCCCGAAATCTCTACAATCGTGACTCTTTCCTTCGCATCGAAGGTCTGCGCAGTCAGAAGACTGCGCGCGCTCCACAACTCGCCATTGACCTTAATCAGACCCGCTGACGAGGAAACTGGCTCGATGACCTCAGCATGACGGCCCGCTAGCAGTTCCGGACGCGACTCCAGTTCGGCGGACTTGTCCGGTTTTGCCATCTTTTTGCGCAACACAGGGCGAACTGTCAGCACAAGTGCGGCGGACACAACGGCGAAGATGACCACTGATAGCCAAAGCGGCGCTCCAAGCTGGCTCGCACCGGACGCTGCCAGTGCGCCACCTCCGAGCATTAACAGTGCTAAATCTCCGACTGCGAGTTCACCGAGAACCAGTAGGAGGCTTGCTCCGAGCCAAAGGAGAGGAATCACGCCCTCACCCTACCTACTTTGCAGAACAAATGTGGGGCGAGTGGAGCCAGTATTCCGGGGTCAGTACTGCATATGTGGCTCAGTTACGAAGTCGACCAGGCGCTCAACTGCGCCAATCAAATCTGACTCCAGATCACGGTAGGTGTGTACACCTGCGTAGACACGTCGCCAGCCCTCCTTGGGGTCGTCTCCCCAGCCCAAGCGACGGCAGATTCCTGTCTTCCAGTCCTCCCCGTAGGGAACTTCCGGCCATGCCTCGATGCCTACCGACGAGGGTTTGACCGCTTGCCAGACATCGATAAACGGGTGGCCTGTGACCATCACGTGCGGGCCGAGCTGCTGAGTCATGCGGCTTTCCTTACTGCCCTCCACCAAGTGGTCTGCCAGGACTCCGACGCGGCGCTTCGGACCCGGACCAAATTCGGCCAAGCGTTCTGGAAGGTTGTCCAAGCCCTCCAGATACTCCACGACTACGCCTTCGACACGCAAATCGTGGCCCCATACCTTCTCGACAATTGCCGCGTCATGAATACCCTCGACCCAAATACGGCTGGGGAGAGCAACTTTCGCCTTGACGTTGTGAACCTTGCGCGAGCCCGATGCCGATAGATCCTGTGAGGGCTTTTTGGGTTGTGCCTTCGGACGCACCAGAGTCACAGGTTTGCCGTCGATGAGAAATCCGCGCTCGTGCATGGGAAATAGCCGCGACTTGCCGTGGCGGTCCTCCAGCCGGACGCACCAGCCGTCGAAAGTTTTCTCCAACCCGATAATCGCACCGACGAATCCGTCATAGGACGCCTCGACGACAACACCATTTTCTGCTGTCACCTCGCGTGCCGGCTGTGGGATACGACGGCGGTGGCCACGTGCGCCAGCGAACACGTCCTGATTGCGGTACGGGTCTTGAAAGCTCATGGGTACTGAGATTAACAGCATCGGTTACGGGACCAACGACACGCTGCACTAGGATGAGCTGCACTATGCAGCGCAGTGTTCTCGACCAGGTCTGGAGTCCAACTCAGCACATCGCCCTTTGGCTCGGTGCGTGGTTGTCGGGTTTGGAAAACTACGATCATCTCCTCGACGCGCTCGACTCGCTCGGCGGGCCCACGTCAGTTCCGGGGACGTTCGTGCTTGCCGACGCCACGGTTCCGAATGTCATCGATTGCGACGCTGATCTCGATCGAAGCGACATGCTCCGCCTTCTTCGAGCAGTTACTGAAGCGGGAGATTGGCACAGTGACCACCGTCCGCTCGTCCGCCTCATTCTTTCCGGACCCGGTGATGCACCTGCATTGCCTGCGGGAACTGACGCCGCTGAGGCTGCACGCGCAGCAGGCTCGGCCATTGTGATAGCGGATGCGGAGCCGGGTTGGAACCATGTGCTCATACCAGTGACATCGCCGGTGCCAGGCCTACCGCAGTGGCATTGGTACACGTTGGAAGGCCACATTCCCGAGCCGGCCTATCTCTCCCCTGGCGAGGCTGATTTACAGCTGGCAGATGCGGCGCGGGTTGCGGCTGCCACTATTGCGGCGATGCCGCGTTCACCACTGACGTCGTCAAGCAGTGGTGCCCCGAAAGTGGATCCGCGCCTGATGGTCGGCATGCTCGATGACCACCTGGACATGGCCTTTGTGCCGGATGATGTGCCACGCCGTGCACTGGGAGTGCTCGCCAGAGCTGATCGGGTGTCGTCGATTCTGGCGGTGGCACAGGGCAGCGAGTCGGGGCACGGCAGCGCCGCGTTTGATGCGCAGCTCATCCCGCTGTGGCGGAAGATTCGGCAGGCGCGGATGAGCGCGGTGGAATACGCGATTCAGGAGTGGACTCGCTAGGGATTTGCCTTGCCCCGCGGCCCCATTGCCGCCAAAGGAATCAGTGTGGGCGGCGCTTTGCCGGGGTACAACAGGATGCGGCGCAGGGGGCGCCGTTGCAGGCCGAGCCGAGTAGCGGTTCACTTCCCAGACGGCGGGGCTTGACATCTGCGATGCGCTCTTCGATGAGCTCCACGAGCATGTCGGTGAAAGTAGCCGTCGGACCAGGCGTTGCGACCCGCTCGATGACGATGTCGTGATGAGCCATTTCATCCTGAAGCTCAGCATCCAAATCCCAGGCGACCTCAACATGATCCGAGATGAAGCCAATCGGGCACACTATTGCGGATCGGAGGCCGTTGGCGACCTTCGCTTCAACGTGGTCGACGATGTCAGGCTCCAACCACGGCACGTGCTCCGGGCCAGAGCGGGACTGCCAGACGACGTCAAAGTCGGTGATACCCACTGCGTCGGCGACGAGCCGTGCTGCTTCGTTGACCTGGCGGGAGTAAAGATTTCCGCCGAGCTCTACCGGCCCGGATGCCTTGTCCGCAGAGACCGGAATAGAGTGAGCGGTGAAAATAAGCCGGGTGTCCTCACGGCGGTCATCCGGTAGCTTGGCAAACGCCTCACGCACTGCGTCTGCATAGGCTTTTATAAAGAGCGGATGATCGTAGAAGCTCCGGATTTTCTCCATGTCAAAAGCACGGTCGCCCAGAGATTCGCGCATCCGAGCAATGTCTTCGTGATACTGGCGGCAGCCGGAGTAGCCGCCCCAGGCGCTAGTGGCGAAAACGAGCGCTCGCTTAACACCGTCATCAGCCATCTTTGCCGCGGTGTCTTCAGCCATCGGATGCCAATTGCGATTGCCGAAATAAACAGGCAAGTCATAGCCACGGCGAGTGAGCTCAGCCTTAAGGTTGGAGACAATTTCGCGGTTTAAATCGTTGAGCGGGGACTTACCGCCAAAGTGCGCGTAGTGTGCACCGACTTCGTCCAACCTCTCCGGCGGAATTCCGCGGCCGCGGGTGACATTCTCCAGGAAGGGACGCACATCGGCCATCTTTTCGGGACCGCCGAAAGACAACAGCAAAATAGCGTCAAAATTATCAGAAGACATAGCTAATCATGTTAGTAGCGCAGTCTGAGGACTCCATAAGACGACTGCTCAATGCCCCCGGCGTCTCCTGCCAATCGGGTTCCCTACAAATCGCTTTACGACGGCACCCTAACCCAGCCCTACTGCGGAATTCGACGATTGGTCACAAGCAGTGAGCCCACGGTCACTAGCAGCATCGCGAAGGCTGCGATCAGATAGGGCCTCGGATTCTCGGCCCGCTTGAGTTCGTAACCGATGTCATCTTCCAGTGAGCCATAGGCATCGCGGAGCTGCTCGAGGGAACCAGCGCTGAAGAACTCACCTTTTGTTCGACGGGCGATCTCTCGCAGCGAATCGTCGTCGTTAGGCACTGGAATCAATTCGCCCTGAACCGTGATTGCGCCTTGCGCGGTACCGAACGAAATCGTGTTGACAGGCACCCCGGTCTTGGCGGCTTCGGCGGCCGCGGTATACGCGCCGCGGGGATCGTCGAGTTCTTGTGGGACGGTCTGTTTGCCGTCGGAAAGCAGCACAATTGTCGCTGGCGGGGCGCCTTCTCCCCCGCCCTGAACCGAATCGCTGAACTGATTGATGGCATCCAGCGCGGCAGCGATAGCATCACCGGTCGCAGTCGCCTGATCTAACTCAGCAGCCTGGAGCGCTCGATTCACGGTGTCATGGTTGGTAGTCGGGCTGACAGCAGTGCGAGCGCGACCAGAGAACGTCACCAGGCCGATATTGAGGTCGTCGGGAAGGTTCTCCACGAACTCTTGGCCGGCTTCTTTAGCTGCAGTGATGCGGTCTGGCGCAACATCTGTGGCCGACATGGACAGCGAAACGTCGACCACCAGCATAACCGTCGCTCGGTTGCGGGCGACTTTGGTCTCCGAAATCGGACCAGCCAATGAAATGATGACCAGAACAAGTGACAACAGCGCACTGATAGCTACGACATGGCGCAGGCGTGCCGACGACTTATTCCCCAGTGACCCAACGATGGTGAAGTTGCCAAAGGCAATGGCACGTTGCTTTCGCTGCTTAGTGCTGATCCAATAGGCCACGGCTGCCACGAGAGGCAGAGCGAGTGCGAGCAGCCACCCTGGGTGCGCAAAAGTTGAGTTTAGGAACGTCATCGCGGTATCAGTTTCCTCACATCCAGTCGCCTAAACAGTCGCGTATAAACCAGTGGCTATAGCCGGTTAGTCGGTGGCCCAAAAAAGATAGCACTAACAAGCGGTTACTCAGACGCTAATGTTGGCCAATTTGTCGAGCAAAATCCAGTACCCAATCGGAATCCGTACGCAAGGTAATAACGCGAGCACGGCATTTGCGCAGTTCATTGATTACACGCTCGTGGTGGGCACGAGCCTGAGCTGCATACTCGGCGCGGGTCTTGTCGTTGATGTTGAGTTCAATGGTCTCGCCGGTAGCTGAATCCGCCATGACCACCGGGCCTTCGCCGGGTAAGGCTTCATCGGCTGGATCTACCAGGCGAATCGCCATAATCTCTGTCGAGGCCGAGGCAACGCGCAGCGGGCGCGCCCAATCGAGTGATCCAAGGAAATCCGAGATGACAACCAACAGCCCAGCGCGCGGAGCCTGAGTCATTACTGTGTCAATATCCGCTGCGAGGTTATGCTCAGCAGTCGCGTCAGCCAACTGCTTGAGCAGCATCAAGCTGTGGGCACGGCCCTGGCCCGCGGGCACTGGAGTGCCACCGGCGATTAATCCAGTTCGGGACCCCGGGGCGTCGTTAAGCATCGTCACAGCGCCGGCAGCGGCGGTGAGCAGATGTCGTTTGGTGGTATCGGCCAAGCCCGTGGACAGACGTGCGGCGGGTTCGGCGACAATCCAGCACTCCAGCTCGCGCTCGGCCTCGGAGGTGCGAACATGCGGCACTCCAGTACGGGCTGTCACTGCCCAGTTCATCTGGCGAACATCATCGCCGATGACATATTCGCGGGAGCCAACCGGCTCAGAGCCATCTCCAGTAGCGGTGGAGAGAAAGCTGCCGCGCAAAAGTCCGTTGAGCTTACGCGTAACAGTTAGCTCTAAGTACGCCAGGACGCGTGCAAGATCGTCTTCACGAGCTGACATTAGGAGGCAGTGCCCTCATCGGAGCCAGTGCTCGCGCCTTGGGGAAGGCGCACGTGAGACAACACGATGTCAATAATCCGTTCGGGAGTAACGCCATCGGCCAGGCCCTCATAGGACAGGACCAAGCGATGACGCAGCACGTCGGGAAGCACGGAAACCACATCGTCCGGCACGACATAGTCGCGACCGGAAAACAGCGCGTGGGCGCGGGCAGCCGCGACAGCACCAAGAGTTGCACGCGGTGATGCGCCATAGGAAAGCCAGCGGTCGACATCCTTCAACTCCGCCCGCATCGGATTGCGGGTGAGTTCGATGACGGCCACGATGTAGTCAATCAGTGTGTGGTGGACAAAGACTTCGCGGGTAGCGCGCTGCAGTTCCCGAACGCTCTCTGGGGTGAGAATCTGCTGCGCGACTGGAGGGGTGGCTCCCATGCGGTAGACAATCTCCCGCTCTTCCGCCGGAGTGGGGTAACCCACGAGGACCTTAAATAGGAAACGGTCCCGCTGGGCCTCCGGCAGTGGGTAGACACCCTGGTTTTCGATTGGGTTTTGCGTGGCCAGAACCAAAAACGGCTCCGGTACTGGCGTGGACTCCCCTGCGATGGACACCTGGTGCTCTGCCATGACTTCCAGCAGAGCCGACTGCACCTTCGCCGGTGCGCGGTTGATTTCATCAGCGAGCACGATATTTGACATGACCGGGCCGGGCTCGACAATGAACTCCGAGGTGTCCTGGCGGAAAATCCGGGTGCCGACAATATCTGATGGCACCAAATCCGGAGTGAACTGGATACGGGAGTAGGACCCACCCATCACTGTGGCAAAAGTAGACACTGCCAGAGTTTTCGCAACACCCGGAACACCTTCGAGCAGGACATGACCTCCTGCGAGCATCGCGATGAAGAGCTGCTTAATCAGGTGCTCCTGGCCAACCACAACCTTCCCCAGCTCCGCGTATGCGCGCTCGAGGTCCGTGTGGTCAGTGGGCGTTGGGTAGGTCACAGAGAAACCCTTCTTTAGGTCGGTCGCCCGACCTGTAGAACACGTCGTTAGAAACTAGACGAGGCGGACAACGTTCGGTGTCATTCCGTTATAACGGACTGGCGAAATCTTAACCACAGAACCGGACTGCGGTGCCTCAATCATCTTGCCATCGCCCAGGTAGATAGCGACGTGGCCATGACCATTCGGGCCCCAGAACAGCAGGTCACCACGCTTCATCTGAGATGCCGGGTAGTGCTTTCCGCGCTGGTACTGGTAGCCGGTGTAGTGAGGCAGGTCAATGCCGACAGCGGCGTAGGCGTACAGAGTCAGGCCCGAGCAGTCGAAACCAATCTTGTTGTAGTCGCCGTGGGAGTCAGCTACTCCGCCGTCACGGATGCCCTTGGTCGGGCCGTTGGCGTTGCCGCCGCCCCATGCGTATGGGACACCGAGCTGCCCCATCGCGCGTGCGATGACAGTCTCAACCTTCTGGCTGGAAGAACCCGAGGTGCTCTGACCGGTCTCTGGATTCGTCGGCGCCACAGTCTGTGCCGGGGTGCCGCTTGACGACGAGCTGCCGGTGCTAGACGATTCCGAAGTCTCCGTGGACTCAGAGGAGTCCGAAGATTCGGTCGTCTCAGAGGAACTGGTGGAGCCGGTGGAGCTGCTAGAGCCAGTGGAGCCGGTGGAGCTGTCAGAGCCAGTGGAGCCGGTCGAGCTGCTCGAACCAGCCGAGTCGGTAGAGCTGTTAGAACCAGTGGAGCCAGTGGAGCCAGTGGTGCTAGAGCTTTCATCTGTGGACTCAGAAGAGGAATCCTCATCAGTCTGGTTCGACTGCGCCTCTGCGCGAGTCCTAGCTGCGGCTTCCTCAGCGGCCTTCTTGGCAGCGGCGTCTTCCGCTTCCTTGCGGGCCTGCTCGTTCTCATAATTCTGGCGCTGGGAGTTCAGCTCGTTGACCGCGTTTCGGGCTGCATCCAAAGATGCCTTTGCGGCATCGCGGTCGACCTGAGCCTGCTGGTAATCAGCTTGCTCCTTCTGAAGCTCCTCGTTTGCCTCGGAGTACGCGTTCTGAGCATCGGTGTTTCGCTGGTTTGCGGTGGCTTCCGCCTGCTGAGCCTCGTCACTCTTCTTGCGAAGCGTGGACTCTTGGTTAGCAGCCTCGGTTCGATTCTTATCCAGAGAGTCAACGGTCTGCTCTTGACGATCAGCTTCGCGACGCAAAGCGGACAGGCGGTTAATAGCCTCGGATGCATCTCGCGCACCCTCGAGAATCGAGCCGCTGGAACGTCCCTGGCGCATGATGGTGCGTGCTAGCTCGTCGAACTGCTTCTGGGCACTAGCGAGCTCAGCGCGGGAACGGTCGAGTTGGATCCGTGCCTCGTCGACCGCCTCGCGCGCACGGTTAGCGGCATCTCGAGCGTTCTCAAGGTCTACCATGGCCTTGTTGACATCCTCGCGGAGAGTGCCCATGCGTAGCTCGAGGTCAGATACCCGGCGCTCGCTGGAAGTTACCTCGGCGACCAGGGACTGCAAGTACGACTCGGCGTTAGAGGCCGCCTCGCGCGCTTGACGGATCTGGGCGTCGCTCGGATTTAGTGGTTGTGCAGCTGCGACCTGAGTGTTCGTCGCCAGAAGACCCGCCGTGATAATACCGGCAATTGGACGAGTCCAATATGATGCACGGACTTTGCGATTACTCGACACCGCGTTACTCCTACATTTCTCCTATGGGTGCGTTCACGCCTCAGAATCGACACCAGCGACTTCCCCATCGTTGGATATCTTCCTGTTGTTGCCTCCAGGTCTTGAGTGGAACTTCGAAAAACGTCGAACCGAAACCAGAACCAAAAGCAACAGCGGCGCTCCCGCGAGTTTTCTTCGGTCAATACTGGACCCTTGAGTCCACTATTGGCATCACGAAGCACTTTACGGGTCAAAAAGCTCTAAAAAAACATAAGTAACAAAATTACCAACTGTCCCCCGCTTTGTGACCGTTTCGTTATATGTCGTGGCCTGCGGTTATGGTGAGCCCTAGGTTTCTATGTGAATTATGTCACTATTAGATGACTTATCGGCGTGCCGGAGTGTCGTAGGCCTTTACCTGGGGTACCGGACATAAGAAAAGGTCAAGCTTTAATGCTTGACCTTTGTGAAAATCGTTGACACGGTTACGGTGGCTGCAACAGTGTTATCCAATTCAGATAGTGGCTGATTTCTCTACTGCTACCAGTTTTTGGGGCATTTGCCCTGTCTTTCGCCTGGGGGTGGAAAACCGGGGACGGTGAATGTATTCAGTGAGACCGTTAGCTTCAGCGTCCGTCGTAAAGCGAACTCTTAGGCGGTTGGGCGTGTGCGTAGCCAGTAGAACGTCAGTCCGACGAAGAGTGCGACGATAACGACGCCTGCGATGAGGCTGTAAAGAGTCCACGGAACGACGTAGTTAGTGAGCTCGTGCAAATAGGCATCGAGACCCGCCGGATAGTCTCGTGGAGTCTCCATCATTGCGTGGTCGGCGCGTTCAATGGCTGCGCGGGGGAAATCGGCAGATGCGGTGGCCACATTGCCCGGTGTGCGCACGACAGTGGTGCCGCCGACTTGGTCCGCTACTTGGCGGGCAAAGGAAAAGATGTCGGTGTTCTTTTGTTCGGCGACGGGGTAAATCTTCTCGCTATCTAGGTAGATGATATTGAAATTGGGCACCCCCCGATTTGCTGCATCGTCGACAATTGGCTGGACCGCTTCTCGGAGCTGTGGGTTATTTGTCACGATGTTGTCGGTGCGTAGCTGAGCGACCACCTTCTCGACGGTTTCTTTCGCTGCCTGTGAATCTGCTGGCGTATGCATTAATTGCCTTCCGTATCGTGCTCCTGTTTTGCGTGAGAATGGTTTCCACGCGCCCCAATTTGGCGGAGATGCTGCTTCGTTTGTCCTATCTATAATGGCCTGCTCTGGATGTGAACGGGGGTAGCGTGACTCGGCGCGCCGCGAGCAATCTACATACAGAACGTTCGTACTGTTATTGTTGATGCAAGGACGGTAACGCTTCCTTAAAAACGTGTGTGTGGGCTCGTGTGCCCCGCGTCGTGATTATTGCTTTAATTGGTTGATAAGGGGCGGCGTGATCGCACCTATGCCTTGTGGAGAGCCGAAATTCGAGTGCCGGTCTCTTCAGTTAAGGCGACAATTCACCCGAATAGAAATGGAGCTGACTGTGGCTGAAAGCAAGAACTCTTTCAACGCCCTGCGCAAGCTTGAGGTCGGAGACAAGTCTTATGACTACTTCGCTCTTGACGCCGTGCCGGGTATGGAGAAGCTGCCTTACTCGTTGAAGGTTCTCGGTGAGAACCTGCTGCGCAACGAAGATGGCGCCAACATCACTGAGGAGCACATCAAGGCTGTCGCCAACTGGGTTCCTTCGGCTGATCCGTCGATCGAGATTCAGTTCACCCCTGCTCGCGTTATTATGCAGGACTTCACCGGCGTCGCCTGTGTTGTTGACCTGGCTACCATGCGTGAGGCTGTTAAGACTCTCGGCGGCGACCCGGATCAGGTTAACCCGCTGAACCCGGCAGAGATGGTCATCGACCACTCGGTCATCATCGAGGCCTTCGGTAGCGAAGACGCTCTGGCTAAGAACGTCGAGATTGAGTACCAGCGCAATGATGAGCGCTACAAGTTCCTCCGTTGGGGTACTGGCGCATTCTCCAACTTCCGCGTTGTTCCTCCGGGAACCGGTATTGTCCACCAGGTCAACATCGAGTACCTGGCTCGCGTTGTCTTCGAGAACAACGGCCTGGCATACCCGGACACCTGTGTTGGTACTGACTCCCACACGACCATGCAGAACGGCCTGGGCATCCTGGGCTGGGGTGTCGGTGGTATTGAGGCTGAGGCCGCAATGCTTGGCCAGCCGATCTCCATGCTCATTCCGCGCGTCGTTGGCTTCAAGCTGACTGGCGACATTCAGCCGGGCGTTACCGCAACCGACGTTGTGCTCACCGTCACCGATATGCTGCGCCAGCACGGCGTCGTCGGCAAGTTCGTAGAGTTCTACGGCGCTGGCGTTTCCAAGCTGCCGCTGGCCAACCGTGCAACCATCGGTAACATGTCGCCGGAGTTCGGTTCCACCGCCGCAATCTTCCCGATCGACGATGAGACCGTCAAGTACCTGGCCCTGACCGGCCGTGACAAGGAGACCCTGGAGCGCGTCGAGGCTTACGCCAAGGCTCAGGGCATGTGGTTGGACGAGAACACTCCGGAGGCTGAGTACTCCGAGTACCTCGAGCTGGACCTGTCCACCGTCGTTCCGTCCATCGCTGGCCCGAAGCGCCCGCAGGACCGCATCGAGTTGGCTTCCGCCAAGGAGCAGTTCCGCAAGGACCTGCACAACTACTCCGACGGCGAGATTAAGGGCGCTGTCAAGGCTTCCGCACCGACCTCCGAGCTGGCCGCAGACTACAACGAGTCCCGCGAGGGCCACGGCGAGTCCGCCGCTAACGGCGCTGAAGGTCGCCCGAGCTCCCCGATTACCGTCACTTCCCCGAAGGGCGGCGAGTACACGCTCGACCACGGTATGGTCGCTATCGCTTCCATCACCTCTTGTACCAACACCTCCAACCCGTCGGTCATGATTGGTGCTGGTCTGTTGGCACGCAAGGCAGTCGAGAAGGGTCTGCAGGCTAAGCCGTGGGTCAAGACCATTTGTGCTCCGGGCTCCCAGGTTGTTAACGGCTACTTCAAGCGTGCTGACCTGTGGAAGGACCTCGAGGCTCTGGGCTTCTACCTGTCCGGCTTCGGTTGTGCAACCTGTATCGGTAATTCCGGTCCGCTGCCGGCTGAGATTTCCTCCGCCATCAATGAGGCCGACCTGGCTGCTACCGCGGTTCTGTCCGGTAACCGTAACTTCGAAGGCCGCATCTCCCCTGACGTGAAGATGAACTACCTGGCCTCCCCGATCCTGGTTATCGCTTACTCTATCGCCGGTACCATGGACTTCGACTTCGAAACCGACGCCCTGGGTCAGGACGCAGAGGGCAACGATGTCTTCCTGCGCGACATTTGGCCGTCCACGGAAGAGATCGAAGCAACCATCGAGGCCTCCATCTCCTCCGAGCTGTACGACGAGGACTACAAGGATGTCTTCGCTGGTGACGAGCGCTGGCAGAACCTGCCGACCCCGGAGGGCAAGACCTTCGCTTGGGACGACAAGTCCTCCTACATCCGCAAGGCACCGTACTTCGACGAGATGGAAATGGAGCCGGCACCGGTTTCCGACATCAAGGGCGCTCGCGTCCTTGCTGCCCTGGGTGACTCGGTGACCACCGACCACATCTCCCCGGCTTCCTCCATTAAGCCGGGCACCCCGGCTGCTCAGTACCTCGACTCCATGGGCGTTGAGCGCAAGGACTACAACTCCCTGGGTTCCCGCCGTGGTAACCACGAGGTCATGGTGCGCGGCACCTTCGCTAACATCCGCCTGCAGAACCAGCTGCTTGACGGTGTTACCGGTGGCTACACCCGCGACTTCACCCAGGAGGGTGGCCCGCAGGCCTTCATCTACGACGCTGCCATGAACTACAAGGAGGCTGGCACTCCGCTGGTCGTCGTTGGTGGTAAGGAATACGGCACCGGTTCCTCCCGTGACTGGGCAGCTAAGGGCACCCTGCTGCTGGGCGTCAAGGCTGTTATCGCTGAGTCCTTCGAGCGTATCCACCGCTCGAACCTCATCGGCATGGGCGTTGTTCCGCTGCAGTTCCCGGAGGGTGAGTCCTGGAAGTCCCTGGGCATCGATGGCACTGAGACCTTCGACATCGCTGGTCTGGAGGAGCTGAACAACGGCTCCATCCCGAAGACCGTCAAGGTTACGGTTACCAAGGAAAACGGCGAGTCCTTCGACTTCGACGCTGTGGTCCGCATCGATACCCCTGGTGAGGCTGACTACTACCGCCACGGCGGTATTCTGCAGTACGTCCTGCGCAACATGATCAAGGGCAACTAGTTTCCCTTTGACTCGTGCGCGCTAGGGCTTGTTACAAGCAGCGCTTCTAGAGGCCGGTAGGTAGCGCTAGCCCGCGGATTCATACCCCACGGGCTAGCGCCCTGCCGGCCTCGGGTTTCTCTACCCCAACCAAGATGAGGCTTGGGAAGTATAGGAATGGCGCTGCCACGTCATGCAGTGAAACATGTCCCTGGGCGTCGCCGGCAAGAAAAGAGTTTCCTTATGCCAAAAGTGAGTAACCAGGATTTAGCTCAACGGCGGCACGAAATTCTCGACGGCGCTCGGCAGTGCTTTGCAGAATTCGGCTACGACGGCGCAACGGTCTCTCGTCTGGAGTCCGCTACCGGTAAGTCTCGCGGTGCTATCTTCCATCACTTCGGATCCAAAGAAGGTCTGTTCTTAGCATTGGCCGAAGAAGATGCCGCAAATATGGCGGAAGTCGCGGAGGCTTCCGGATTAGTGGAAGTTATGCGTGACATCGTGGCGAACCCAGACAAGCATGGCTGGCTGGGAACTCGCCTTGAGATTGCCCGTCGCCTTCGCAGCGATCCGGAGTTTAAGGGCCAATGGTTGGGCCATCAGGATCAATTGGATGACGCTGTTGCCCACCGATTGACCCAGACATCCTCATCCGGCTCCCTGCGGTCGGATTATTCGGTTCGCACGATGCAGCTTTTTCTCGAGCTGATGCTCGATGGCATCATCGTTCGTCTGGCATCTGGTCGCACTGTCGACGAATTGGATTCCGTGCTTGATTTAGTTGAAGACAGCTTACGGCGCAAGGACTAGCCGCTCAGGCTAGGCCTGATAGCGTTACGTACCACCCGCTCCCCTAATACGGGAGCGGGTTTCGGCTTTCTGCCGTGTATTTACCCCGTTTGACCGGTGAAGATGCATAGATTTCACTCAATATGGACTAAGCTGTCTATTTATGAGTGTGGGTAAGTTTTTGTTGGTGGCGCTCCGCCCCGCAGATGGTGCGGGGCAAGCCGAGTACCAGGACTTTCTGGATTCCACCGGGCTTGAGCCCAGCCAGTTGGATCTGTTTACCATTGACGCTGTCGGCGCTATGTTGCCCGACCTGACCTCCTATGACGGCGTATTTGTCGGAGGCAGCCCATTTAACATCACCGACCTTGAGCATTCGGGTTTGCAGAAGTATTCGCACGATGTGCTTTACGACGTACTTAGGAGTCCTGTCCCCGCACTGCTTATCTGCTACGGCGCTAGCTACACAGCCTTTACTTCGGGTGGTTTGGTTAACCTGCGCCACGGCGAAGTAGCGGGTTCTACCCGGGTAGAGCTCACCGAAGCCGCCACTCAAGATCCAATAGCTTCGGTGTTGCCTCCGGTTTTTTATGCGTTGACTGGCCACAAGGAATCCGTTGCGGAACTTCCCAATCACGCAACTTTGCTTGCCACAGGTCCAACCTGTCCGGTGCAGATGTACTCGATCGGATCGAATAACTGGGTTACCCAATTTCATCCGGAGATGAATGCTAACGGACTGCTCCGCAGAATGTCTTTCTACACCGACGTCGGTTACTTTGACCCGGAGGAAGTCGACGCGATTCGACTAAAGGTATCTGATGTGGACCTCCAGGCCGTCTCGTCAATCATCCCCCGATTTATGCACGTATGTACGCATGCAGCCAATCCGAGCCTGCTAGTGGTGCAGTAGTCTCCGTCCCCCTCTAGCTCCCTTTTTCACGAAATTTGTTCCCGCAAATGTCTACCTCCGCCAAGCCCTTCCTCCTGCTTTCCACACGCGGCGAAGATGCCGCAGCTCACGCTGAACATCTCTCATTTGCCAGGAGGTGTGCATTGGCGCCGGCAAAGTTGCATCAAATTCGCCTGGAACAGTCTCGTCCGGGGAATCTGAATCTAGATAACTACTCGGGCGTAATCGTTGGCGGAGGTCCCTTTAACGCCTCTGATGACGATAAGAGCTATCTACAGAAGGAAGTCGAGACCTGGTTCGAGGATTTGTTGGCAGAAGTGCTCGAACGAGACTTCCCCTTCTTCGGAGCTTGTTATGGCGTCGGCCTGCTCGGTACTGCTGGCCATGGCCGTGTCTCCCGCAAGCACGGGGAGCAGGCAGCTGTAATCGAAGTAGCTGCAACTCCAGATGGCGAATCAGATCCAATTCTTGATGGTTTACCGGCCCACTTTCACGCCATCGTCGGCCACAAGGAGGCCATCGAAGAACTGCCTGTCGACGCTACGTTGTTGGCAACTGGAAAGGACTGCCCCGTACAGATGTTTCGGTTGGGCCACAATGCATATGCGACGCAGTTTCACCCGGAATTAGATGCCAACACGTTTGCCCAGCGTCTCCAGATTTACGCAAATGAGGGCTACTATTTACCAGGAACAGATCTTAAAGCGGTGTCGGCCGCGCGACAGTTGGATGTTGCTCGAAGTGGGCGTATTCTTCAGAATTTCGCTCGGCTCCATACCGCATGTAGAGACTAATTAGTTTTATCTAGTGGCAATAAGCAAAAGGAATGTGATTGTCGCATGGAGAGGTGGAATCCCGATTCGGCACTTGCCGGACAGTCACCATCAATTGAAATGTCTGTGCTGCGATCCGGCGCGATTATTATTGCCGTCACCGGCTTTTTGTGGCAGGTTGAATCGGCTGTTCGTTCTGTCCCCTTTGAAAACTTTCTGAGCCACTGGTTCCCTTTTGCATCACTGCTCATATTTATTCTCAGCGATATGTTGCTGATTTGGGCTGTGATTAATAATACGCGGCGAGGCCTTATTACCGCACTGCGTGTGCCGATGTACATCATGTTGGTTTTCCTGATGTTGGTTTCAACCTATTGGGATCTCCCTCATAACCTCGTTGGAAATGCGCTCTGGTATAGCCCATTTTCAGGTTTAGCCCTCGCTGCATTTGCTCTGACAGTGCCACTCCACATCAGTTTGTCCGTGATGGTATTTGTTCCCGGACTTATTGCGGTCATTAATTCGTGGTTGCTGGGACACACTTTTTGGCTCGACATGTTGTCGGATGTTGGTTTCAATCTCATCAACACTTTTCCATTTGTGATTATTGCAGGCTCTGCACAACCCGTCGCAAGGCTTATTGACTTCACCTACGAGAACTCTCGGAAGGTCAATGAGAGAGCGGAGCGTATGCGTGTCCGCGGCGAGGCGATGAGCAGCTTCAACGCCTATGTCCATGACTATGTATTGGCCGCACTGTCTGCAATCGGTAAGGGCTCTAAGATTGACTTCTCGCTAGACGAGCAGACTGGGCTGTTTTTCTCGCCTCGGCAAACAGTAAGCGGTAGAACTTTTGCTGAGGCTGTACGGGCGCAATTGATGTCGGTGAGCCCCGACATTTCGGTAACGCTAGACACCAGCGAAGAAGGCGGTCCAGTTCGGCTGCCAGGAGAAGTTGCTAACACGTTCCTATTAGCCGCAACCGAGGTGGCAAATAATGCCAAGCGTCACGCAGGTGCCGCAGCGGAAAAGAAATGCCACATTCGTGTTGCCTCGGGAGAGGTGTCCATTGATTTTCGTGACGATGGCACCGGGTTCGACCCCGAGGGAATTGACCCGCATCGTGCAGGTATCCGGTTGAGCGTTAAAGGGCGAATGGAGGCCCTTCG
Source organism: Corynebacterium sp. MSK047 (assembly GCF_030232285.1). NCBI lineage: Bacteria > Bacillati > Actinomycetota > Actinomycetes > Mycobacteriales > Corynebacteriaceae > Corynebacterium > Corynebacterium sp. MSK047. The sequence goes on from NZ_JASPJI010000025.1 coordinate 26,798, forward strand.
CGGTGGAGATGCTCTCGTTAATTCAAAGCCTGGGAAAGGTACTCAGGTTATTCTCAAATGGCACGGTAATACCTCTCCTGTGGAAGAGGAAGATGTAGTCGATTCCTCCGCTCACACGACATCGCTGTATGACCTCATGGGAATGTCAATTGTTTTTTCCTGGCAGTTCTACGGCGCGATCGTCGGCGTGTTGTTCATGGTTCTAGTCAGTAATGGACAATTATTTACCGCGGCCGGGCAAATCAGTCTGGCATTAGCGATCGGCCTTCTCGGGCTGATTATGTATGGCCGCCATTCACAATTGCCGTTAGCCCGTGCAATCGTAACTGGTGTCGCGATCGTTGTATTAGCTGTGGTGGGGCTCTACCAGCCCATTCCAAATAATTTGGAATGGTCGTATTTCTGGCACTTTAGCTTAATTTCTTTTGCATCTGCATTGCTCGCCATCCGCGGCCGCCCCTGGGTTGCGCTGAATTCAGTGCTCGGTGGCGCGATCATGGTGGAGCTTCTCAAGTTCTTCCCCTTTGCCCCCTCGGATACGACCCACATCAGTATCTCTGGAGTTGACCTGTTAGTTCGCTCCGTGATGTTGGTCGCGGGAATTTTGACGTCGATCATGGTCCGCTTTTTTATGCGCACCGTTCCGCAGTCTATTCAGGATTATAATCGTGCGCTGTACGCTGCCGGGGCCGCCAAAGAGTACGAAATTAGCAGCCAGAGTAACTACGAATGGCTGCAGCGCCGGGTCGGCCCCATTTTTAGCGCCGCTGCAGTTTTGGAAGAACCGACCCCGCGACTGCAGTTGCGTGCGCGGCTTACAGAGCAGCTTCTCCGAGACGTCCTACGTTCGCCGCATCTAAATGTTGGGTCCCTTCACCAAGCTGTTTGGGACGCCCGCGCAAGAGGTGTTCATGTCCGGCTCCTCGATGACCGCAATCACACGCAGGCCGTTTCCGATAGCACCGATGTGCGCCGTATTCCGCTTGTCGACGACGATTCCGCGGTGGCCAAGTTGATGCCGAACTTCCTCGAAGCAATCGATAACGCCGAAGAAGGATCGGTAACAATTCGCCTATTGCCCCCGGGCAGACGTGCATTTGCATCTATTTCTGATGACAATGGAGTGCAAAGGTTTGATGAAGCCGGTGAGAGGATAGTGATGTCACGTGACTAGGGAGAATATTGCGGGAATGAGCAATGCTTCCATCGACGTCTCGGCTGCAATTGACTCCGACAACATCGGAGATTACAGCGTGCAGTCGGATCGTTTGCTTCGCGTTGCTGCGATTGATGATCATGCCTTGACTCTGCAGGGGCTCGAAACCCTACTTTCTGCAGAGCCAGACTTTGAGCTCGTCGGCTGTTATCAAACTGTGCCGGAGCTACTGGCCGATGTGGGCACCGATGACCGCCTGGATGTGGTCGTGCTGGATCTACGGCTGGCGGATAATTCAGATCCAGCGCAGAACGTTCTGTCGCTGGAATTGGTTACCGATCACGTGCTCATCCTTTCGTCAGCTGAAAGCCCATACCTTGTCCGAAAGGCAGTGCGTACCGGAGTGATGGGGGTTGTGCAGAAATCGGAAACCCCGGAGACAATCGTGTCTGCAGTACGGCTGGCGGCACTTGGCAAGGGCGCGCTGACTACAGAATGGGCATCGGTAGTTGACTCTGATCCCCTGCTCGACTCTGTCGATTTGTCAGAACGCCAGCGTGAGGTACTGGAGCTTTACGCCTCCGGTGAGTCGACGAAGCGAGTCGCGTCGATGACAGGGCTGACACCGAACACCGTGTTGGACTACTTGGGTCGTATTCGAGCCAAGTATGCGGCAGCTGGCCGGGCCGAGAACAGCCTTAACAAGTCGGAGATGTATAGGCTCGCTCAGCAGGACGGTTACCTGCCAGGGCCAATGGATCCGTCTTAAGCCAGCTCGACGATTTCCATGTAGTCGTCGCTCCAGAGGTCTTCGGTGCCGTCGGGAAGCACGATGACGCGCTCGGGCTCTAGCGCCTTGACCGCACCTGGATCGTGGGTAACCAGAACGACGGCCCCGGTGTAAGTGCGAAGTGCATCGAGAACCTGTTCGCGGGACTGCGGGTCGAGGTTGTTAGTGGGCTCGTCGAGAAGCAGGACGTTTGCGCGGGAGCTAACCAGCGTCGCCAGCGCCAGACGTGTCTTCTCACCACCGGAGAGGGTTCCCGCTGGCTGCTGCAGCTTGTCGCCGGAGAACATAAAGGCACCGAGCAGGCTCCGCAGTTCCGGCTCGTTGACGTCAGGGCAGGCGTAGACGGTGTTTTCCCAGACAGTCTTGTCCGGATCAATCGTGTCGTGCTCCTGGGCGAAGTAGCCGATGCGCAGGCCGTGGCCGGAGACAATGCCGCCTTCGCCATCGGTGCGCTCCACACCGGCGAGTAGCTTCAGCAGCGTCGTCTTACCAGCACCATTGAAGCCGAGGACAACCACGCGGGAACCCTTGTCAATCGCAAGATCAACACCGGCGAAGACCTCCAACGAGCCATACATCTTGGTCAGTCCCGTGGCGTTGAGCGGAGTCTTGCCACAGGGGGCCGGCTCTGGGAAGGAAATGTGGGCGACTTTATCCTCGACGCGGACCTCGTCGAGACTGTCCATCATGCGCTCAGCACGAGCCACCATCTGCTTGGCCGCACGAGCCTTCGTCGCCTTCGCGCCTAGCTTCTCGGCCTGCTTGCGCAGTGCGCTGGCCTTCTTCTCCGCGTTAGCGAATTCACGGCGACGTCGAGCCTCATCGGTCGCGCGTGCCGACAGGTAGTTCTTCCAGCCCATGTTGTACACATCAGCTTCGGCGCGCACCGCATCGAGGAACCAGACTTTGTTACACACGGCCTCGAGCAGCTCAACATCGTGCGAAATCATAATCAAGCCGCCCTCATGCTTACTGAGGAATTCGCGCAGCCAGGTAATCGAATCCGCATCGAGGTGGTTCGTCGGCTCGTCGAGAAGCAGCGTCGTGGCGGACTTGCCCGAGCCTTCGGTAGCGGCGAAGAGAATCTGCGCAAGCTCGACGCGGCGGCGCTGACCACCCGAAAGCGTCTTCAGTGGCTGGTCGAGTACGCGCTCCGGCAACCCCAGCGCGTCGCAAATGCGGGCTGCCTCGGCGTTCGCCTCGTAGCCGCCGAGGTCGTGGTAGCGCTCCTCGAGTCGCGAAAACTTCCGAATCGCCGCATCGCGCTTCGTGTCAGTGGTCGCGGTCTCCATGATCTCCTGCTGGCGATCCATGCTGCGGCGGATTTGGTCAAGGCCTCGCGCCGACAGCACACGGTCGCGGGCGGAGATGTCGATGTTGCCCTCGCGCGAGTCCTGCGGCAGGTATCCAATCGAGCCAGAGCGTACTACTGAACCGCCATAGGGCTCAGTCTCGCCGGAGAGAATACGCATAGTCGTCGTTTTGCCAGCACCATTTCGCCCGACGAGTCCAATCCGGTCTCCCGGCTGAACGCGCAGCTGCTCACCCGGCGCAGTGAGCAGGGTACGGGCGCCGACTCGGACTTCAAGGTCATGGGTCACAATCACGAACGAGTAGCCTACCAGTTATGACTTCATTTCCCGTGACCGCCACCGTCGTCGGCCTCGGGCCCGCCGGAAGAATCGCCGCCCACCGCGCATCCGCTCGCGGCTGGGATGTCACCGCTTATGACCCAGCCGGTGGCACACTGCCCTCGACGATTGGTCTCTGGTGCGACCAACTCCCCGACTGGTTGCCCAGCGACTTCCTTGCCGCCACTTTTCAACCCAGCGTCATTCTTGCCGACGGCACCGAACGTCAGCTCACCCGCAACTACGGCGTTGTTAACAAGGACTGCCTGCAAGAACTTGGCGGTTTCCACACCGAACGCCGCGCACTCACCGATTCCGAAACCACGGGTACTGACATCACAATTGTCACCACCGGGCGCACGCACGCCGCAGTCGGGCGAGGTGGGCAGGTACGGCAGCTCGCCATCGGGCACATCTTTTCGCTTGACGACGTCCCCAGCGCTCACCGCCGCGCAGTCCTCATGGACTTCACTCCGGCCGAACCGAATGCCCAAGCGACAGAGCCCGCTAGTTTCTCCTATCGCATCTTCTTGGATGACAGGACCTTCCTCATTGAAGAGACCATCCTCGCTACTCCGATTCCTATGATTGGTGGCTATCTCGGCGAAGCTGGTGCTGCAGTCCGGATCGGCGGTGAGGCCGATGACTCCGCGCTTCTAGCGCTGTTGCGTAGACGCCAAAGTACACGGTTGAAGTCCCTGGGGCTTTCGGAAGATCTGGCCATCGACGAAGAAGTGGTGTCCTTTCCCCTACTGGCAAACCTTCCCTCTCGCCGCGGTGACGTGACGCACAGTGGACCATCCATGGGCACTCTCTTCGGCTTTGCTGGTGGTTGGATGCATCCTGCCACTGGTTACTCGGTGGGTTCGGTTATCGAAGATGTCGACCGCTTCTTGGCCGATATGGAAAAGAAGGGAAGCCGGACGCTGGGGACGTCGTTAAGCATGCGATTGCAGCGATGGCTACGCGAACGTGGGCTCGCGGCGTTGCTGGGGTTCGATGCACGACAGACGGGTGCGTTTTTCCGGGCGTTCTTTTCGTTGCCGGAGAAGGACGTTTTTGCCTATTTGATAGGGACATCCCCACTGACGACGCTTCGCGCTATGGCGAAAGTGGCCGTGCCTTTGCTGAAAATGAGTCCGCGTACGTGCGGAAAGCTCATCGCTGGGTTTGTGCGGGGACCTGGGAGATGGAGAACTCGTTGACCGGGAGCATATACATCAGCCGATTTGTGGGGTGATACCAACAATTAAAGCGGTGTGGTTTTTGCATTCACCGGAGTACAAACGCTTATGATAAATGAATGACTTCGACGCAATCTGAGGAGACTTCCTCACAAAACCATAAGCTTCAGCGCAGGCTGAGAGCTCGCCACCTGAACATGATTGCCATTGGTGGTGCCATTGGTACGGGCCTGTTTGTTGCCTCCGGTGCGACCATTTCGCAGGCCGGTCCAGGCGGTGCGCTTATCGCTTACGCTCTTATCGGCATCATGGTGTGGCTGGTTATGCAGTCTCTCGGCGAGATGGCCGCTTACCTGCCGGTGCCCGGTTCCTTCCAGGAGTACGGTCGCCGATACGTCTCAGAATCCTTCGGCTTTGCCATGGGCTGGAACTACTGGTTTAACTGGGCGATTACTGTGGCCGCAGAGCTCGTCGCTGCTGCGCTGGTGATGCGCTATTGGTTCCCGGATGTGCCTTCAATCATCTGGTCCGCGCTCTTCCTCGCGATTCTATTCGGGCTGAACGCCCTGTCCGCACGTGCATTCGGCGAGGGTGAGTTCTGGTTTGCGACCATCAAGGTCATTACCGTCATCGTCTTCCTCGTTCTTGGTGTCGGCATGATTTTCGGTATCTTGGGCGGCTCCTCCCCCGGCTTCGAAAACTGGACCACGGGCGACGCCCCATTCGTCAATGGCGGAATGGGACTGTTGGCTGTCTTCGTTGTAGCTGGATACTCCTTCCAGGGCACCGAGATGGTTGGCGTAGCAGCAGGTGAGGCTGAAGATCCTGAGCGTACGATTCCCCGCGCGATTCGCACTATCTTCTGGCGTATCTTGCTGTTCTACATCGGTGCCATCGCTGTTATTGGTTTCCTTATTGCGTACACGGACCCGAATCTTCTGAATGCCGCCGAGGACAATATTTCCATTTCACCGTTCACCCTGGTCTTTGAACGCGCAGGTATCGCGATTGCCGCTGGCCTGATGAACGCTGTCATTCTGACTTCGGTCTTGTCCGCGGGTAACTCCGGTATGTATGTGTCCACTCGTATGCTGTTTTCCCTGGCCCGCCAGGGACACGCTCCGCGTTACTTCGGCAAGCTTTCCGGGCACGGCGTTCCGCTGCGCGCTCTGATTGCCACCGCTGTGATCGGTATGGCTGGCTTCATTACTTCATTGGTAGGCGATGGCGTGGCGTACACCTTCTTGTTGACGCTTTCTGCGCTCGCGGGCTTTATCACCTGGTTTGGCATCTCTTACAGTCACTACCGCTTCCGCAAGTGTCTGAAGGCCCAGAATATCCCGTTGGATTCGCTTCCCTACAAGGCGAACTTTTTCCCTGCCGGTGCTGTGCTGGCACTGATTATGTGCTTCTTTGTGGTGGCCGGACAGGCACTTGATCCGATCCGTACTGGCGAGAATATCTTCGCTATCCTCACTCCGTACCTGGGTATTCCGGTATTCGTCCTGCTGTGGTTCATCCATAAGAAGGTCACGGGCTCCAAGCTCGTTGACCCGGCCACCGCAGACATGAGTCGCGAATAGGTGCGAATGGCTGTGAATAGCTGCGAGTAGCTATGCATCTCGCATCTAACTCTCACAACTTGGATTAGCAGTCGAAGACAATAGCGACCCCGCTTGGCACTTTTCAGTGCCAGGTGGGGTCGCTTTTAACTCCGAGTCGGACAGCTCGAAAAATTGCGGGGATGCTCGTGTGAATACGGGCTGCAAAATGTGAAACTGTGCAAGTTTATGAGGCGGGATCAAGCGGTTAATGCGCCACGATTGAATATTTGCTGGAGTATCTCACGTGGGGTTGCTCCGCCGAGGAC
>NZ_JASPJI010000026.1:0-28372 GCF_030232285.1 Corynebacterium sp. MSK047
CCACCACCGACACCACTCTGCGATTGGCGGCGTACCCTTCGACCGACTCAACAACGTCCCTGGACATCACACCTAGCGCAGGGCCACCTTGACCCACTGCCCCAGTCCGCCATCACCGGAAATGTTCTCCAGAATATCCTTGCCATCGACAAAGACGTGCGGTGAGGAAACCTTGCCCAAGCGCTTCTCAAGGTCATCGAAGTTGGCATTTGCGCTTGCCTTAGCCTCGGTGGTGTCGATGCCGGAACGGACTTCGCTGACAATTTCGTCAGCAACACCGAGCTGCTCCAGACGGTCAGCCAACTCATCATCGCTCCACGTGACAGAGTTCTGCTGGTCAGCCATCATCATTGTGCGGAAGTTCCAATATGCGCGAGCATCACCGGTCTCAGCAATCTTGCGGGCAACCGCGAAGACGCGAGTGGAGTGACCGTCACGCTGCTCCTTCTCCTGGCCATCCAGGAAGTTCAGCGTGCGGTATTCAGCGACAAGCTTGCCGTCGTTTAGCGCCTTGAGCTCATCATCGTGGCCCTCTTCGCTCATCTGAGCACAGTAGTGGCACGAGAAGTCCTCAAAAATCGTGGCTGTTTTAGCCCCTTCGGCGCCGTCCTTGCTCAGTCGGATGACATCGCCGTCGAGTGCGACGGAGAAGTCGACGTCCTCATCTGGCAGTCCCTCAATCGGCTGCGACCGGCCGATGTAGATAACGCCACCAATAACAACTGCAACGACAGCAAGAAGAGCAATCAGGCCGACGACGAAGCCACTGCCCTTTTCATTTGGATTCTTAATCTTCTGACTCACACCGCTTACGATAGCGGTGTTTTCTTGCCAATGACACAATTGCGCCTGAGAAAACGGAAATGGTTGTTAGGCCGCATCGCTAGGCCCCATCACCTTGCCCCATTCCCCTGGCCTATCCCCTAGGCTTCCCCTCTAGCCAGCGGACTAGGCGTAAATGGCAAACTTCTTCCACGGCCACACGTACACAAATACAGCCAAGGCCAGAAAACCTATATCTCGGGCGATTTCCGTCAGATACGTAGCGGGGCCAGCGTTCTCGTCGTAGCCACCGCCACCAAAGCACCCGCAGTCAATCTGCAGGCCGCGCGCCCACGCCGAGATAATGCCGCCGATAAACACCAGCAAGAGCGCGCCAGACAACACCGCTACCGGGCGCAGGAAAAGCCCCAATACCAGCAGGAGTCCGAGGATAACTTCGAAAGCGGGCAGCGCAACCGCTACCATCGGCACCAAATCGCTCGGCAGCAGCTCATAAGCTTGAACTGCCTGACGCGATTCCAGCGGGTTCAGCAGTTTGATAAGACCCGAGTACAACCAAACTGCAGCCAGGCCGAATCGTGCCACCACGCCTACGAAATTCTTCATACACAGAAATGTTAGTACAGGCTAACTGTTTACAGCTAGCCCAACGGCTACCGATTACCCGTTCAGAACTGCCGAGACCACGTCCTGCGCCTCAGCCTGAACCTGTGCCAGGTGATCCGCGCCCTTGAAAGACTCCGCGTAGATCTTGTACTTATCTTCAGTGCCCGACGGACGTGCCGCGAACCAAGCGTTCTCCGTAACCACCTTGAGGCCACCAATCGCAGCGCCGGTGCCCGGTGCTTCAGTCAGTTTGGCCGTGATGGTCTCCCCTGCCAGGGTGTCGGCCTTGACCTGCTCCGGCGAGAGCTTCTTCAGGATTGCCTTCTGCTCACGGGTTGCGTCCGCATCAGTGCGGGCGTAAGCCGGGGCACCGTACTTATCGGCGAGTTCTGCGTAGAGCTGCGATGGAGTCTTCTCGGTCACAGCCTTGATCTCGCTGGCCAGGAGGTCCAGGATGATGCCGTCCTTATCGGTAGACCACACAGTGCCGTCGTGACGCAGGAACGATGCACCAGCGGATTCTTCACCACCGAAGCCGATGGTGCCGCCGAGCAGACCCGGGACGAACCACTTGAAACCGACTGGAACTTCCACGAGCTTGCGGCCCAAATTGGCAACGACGCGGTCAATCATCGACGAAGACACCAGCGTCTTACCGACCGCAGTCTCCTGCGACCAGCCCGGACGGTGCGCGAAGAGGTAGTCAATGGCAACGGCCAGGTAGTGGTTCGGGTTCATCAGACCCGCGTCCGGTGTCACAATTCCGTGGCGATCGGAGTCCGCGTCATTGCCGGTGGAGATGTCGAACTTATCGCGGTTACCAATCAGGGACGCCATCGCATTCGGCGAGGAGCAGTCCATACGAATCTTGCCGTCTGTATCCAGCGTCATAAAACGCCAGGTCGCATCAACCAGCGGATTGACCACGGTCAGGTTTAGGTTATGCGCATCGCCAATTGCGCCCCAGTAATCCACCGACGCACCACCCATTGGGTCGGCGCCGATACGCACGCCGGCGTCACGGATGGCGTCGAGGTTGACAACATTCGGCAGGTCCGACACGTATGCGTTGAGGTAGTCGTGCTTTACGACGAGGTCTCCGGCCTTATCCACCGGCTGGCGCTTAACCCCATCCAGGCCCTTAGCCAGGTATTCATTGGCACGAGCTGCAATCCAGTCCGTCGCATCCGCGTCCGCCGGACCACCGGTCGGCGGGTTGTACTTAAAACCACCATCCCGTGGCGGATTGTGGGAAGGGGTAATCACGATGCCGTCGGCACGCGCGGAGCTACTCCCCGTCGGACCTCCCTCCACGTCGCGGTTGTACGTCAGAATCGCGTGGCTGACGGCCGGAGTCGGCGTGTAGCGATCCTGAGCGTCAACCATCACGGTGATGCCGTTGGCCGTGAGCACCTCGAGGGCGGAAATCATTGCCGGCTCGGACAGGCCGTGGGTATCGCGGCCAACGTAGAGCGGGCCTTCAATGCCCTGGCCCTTGCGGTAATCCACGATGGCCTGAGTGGTGGCATGAATGTGGTCTTCGTTGAAAGCGCCGTCGAGGGAGGAACCGCGGTGACCGGAAGTACCGAAGACGACCTTCTGGTCGGGGTTATTCGGATCCGGGTGCTTTGTGTAGTAAGCAGTGACCAGTTCCGCGACATCGATAAGGTCGGATGGCTGGGCCAATTGCCCGGCGCGCTCATGAGCCATTGTGGGTATCCTCCTGCTGAATCGGCGAACTGCGCAACCACCGATTTCACCGCCGACGAGCCGGCCGGAATGGGGAAACCGGATTTAAATGCGCCTCCTCTTCCCCAGTGTCCCCGTTTTAGGGTCGGCGCGCATGGCAAGAACCACTCGGTAAGGCAAACTCGCCCCTGCAATAGGGTGCAGTAGGTAGATTGTCGCGTGCCGACGGGAACACCTCCTGGTGAAAGATTCCGAATTGTCGGCGCCTACCGCCCCTTTCGCCACTGTGCTAGCGTTTTCACCGTGAATGAGGAATCTGTCGCTGCGAAACTGCCATCAGCAGGACGGGCGCAGGTTCTCATGGCCCTGGTTGTCGCCGGCGGTGCCGCTATTGGCGCGGTAAGTCGCTTTCTGCTCGGCGCGGCAATCGATGCGATTGTGAGCTCGGGAACTAGCGCAGTTTCGACCACTGTCATCAACTTGTTGGGCTGCTTTCTCTTCGGCCTGGTCAGCAGTATCGCGTTTGCTAATCCTCGGCTTTCCGCTTTCTGCGGTACTGGCTTTTGTGGCGGTTTCACCACTTTCTCCGCATTTGTCATTCTCTTGTTGGTGCAAGCGGACACGTCAGTCGTACTGATTGTGAGCGTCGGACTTATTCATTTGCTGTGCTGCCCTCTCGCCTACTGGTTGGGCACCAAGTGCGCACGGGAGGTCGCGGAATGACCGGCGATCTCCTCGGCTCTTTTTCCTCGGCGCTGTCTGCCATCCTCGCTATCGCAGTTGGCGCGGCAGTAGGTGGAGCGCTGCGCTATGCGCTGGCCGAACTTGCGGTGAAGTGGGCTGATTCCAAACTGCCCGGAACGTGGACCGCGAATATGATTGCCTGCTTCGTCGCCGGTGTCGCTGCTGTGGTGTGGTCGCGGGGAACGTCGATAAGCAATGGCATGACGCCTGCTCTGGTCTATGCGACGGTAATGATTGGCTTCGCCGGCGGCCTGTCGACGTGGTCCACACTCGCCGGAGAGATCGTACGCCTTAAGAACCAACACTTTTGGAGGGCGTGTGGGTACCTTGCTCTCACACTGATTGGCGGAATAGTTTTTGCTTTCGCCGGAATGTGTTTACCCCCACTTGTGGCGAATTAGTAGCACAATAATCATTTTCTGAGAATTTAATGATCGGATTTAGGCTTTCTACCAGTAAAGTTCCACAGCATGGAAAGCTTCAGCGATTTTGCCTCAGCGGCGGATAGTTTTATTTGGAGTCCGTATCTCCTGATCCCCGCGCTGATCGGTACCGGAATCATTTTGACCATTCGCCTGGGTGCAATTCACCTGGTCAAACTCGGCCCGGCACTGCGCCTCGGACTCATCGACCGTAACGACGAAGACGCCGAGGGAGATATCACCAACTACCAGGCGCTTGCGACGGCTCTCGCGGCAACAGTCGGTGTCGGCAACATTGTCGGTGTCGCTACCGCGATCGGCCTGGGTGGACCTGGTGCGCTGTTCTGGATGTGGGTGACCGGCCTGCTAGGTATGGCATCGAAGTACTCCGAGGCATTCCTGGGCGTGAAGTACCGTCAGGTCGATGCAGCTGGCGAACAGTCCGGTGGTCCGCAGTACTACCTGCGCAAGGCCATCCCGAATGGTTTTGGTAAGACGCTGGGCATTCTCTTCGCCGTCTTCGCTGCGCTGGCAGCGTTTGGTATCGGCAACCTGACCCAGGGCAACGCCGTGGCCTCGAACCTGGAAAACAGCTTCGACATCGATCCGACGCTCTCCGGCATGATCATGTTCATCCTGGTAGGCGCAGCTCTGATGGGTGGCATTAAGTCGATTGGCCGCATCACCGCCGGCTTTGTGCCGATGATGATTGTGCTCTACATCGGTGCGGCCGTGTGGGTGCTCGTCGCCAATGTCTCGGCGCTGCCCGAGACCTTCAAGCTCATCTTCACCGATGCTTTCACCGGCACCGCGGCCGTTGGTGGGTTCGCAGGATCCACGCTGATTCTCGCCCTGCAGATGGGTGTTGCCCGCGGCCTGTTCTCCAACGAGTCGGGCCTGGGTTCCGGTGCTATCGCCGCTGCCGCCGCATCGACCACTCACCCGGTTCGTCAGGGTCTGGTCTCCATGACTCAGACCTTCATTGACACCATCATCGTCGTGTCCTTCACCGGCCTGGTTATCATCAGCACCGGTGTTTGGCAGGATGGCAACGTCGACACTGGCGCTCTGACTGCTGAGGCATTCTCCCGCGGACTGCCTGGCCACTGGGGTGGCACAATCGTCACGCTGTCGGTTGTCTTCTTCGCATTCTCCACCATGCTGGGCTGGTCCTACTACGGTGAGCGCGCATTCGAGTCCCTGGTCGGTCGCCGCGGCACCGGTCTCTACCGTGCGGTCTTCACCTGCGTAGTCTTCGTCGGCGCTGTTACTCATCTGGAAACCGTCTGGTCCGTCGCCTCGGCTCTCAACGGTCTGATGGCGCTACCGAACCTCATCGGTCTGATTGTCCTGTCCGGGCTCATTGCGCGCGAGACAAAGGCCTACCTCAAATTTGACCCGCAGTTGCGCGCAACGGCTGCAGAGATTGATAAATGGCAGTCTCAGCAAAACTTCGAGGCCTTCAGCAAGAACTAGCTGAAACTAGCAGCTGCTCGTAGGGACTACGGCAAAAACTACGAGCAGGTCTGCGCGGTCTCCGGCTTTTCGATTGCCGCAAGCGCGTCGTCAAGCACAGAGACCTTTACCAACTTCATATCGCCTCGGTCGGCAGTCACAGCCTCTGCGCAATTGCCTTCCGGCACGAAGAACATCTCGGCGCCCTCATCTCGGGCGGCCGAGATTTTGTGTGTAATGCCACCGATTTCGCCCACGTTGCCGGCAGCGTCAATAGTGCCGGTGCCAGCGAGGTGCTGCCCCTCGGTCAAATCGCCTGGACTCAGCTTGTCAATCACTCCGAGCGTCATCATGAGACCCGCCGACGGACCTCCAATGCCGCTGAGCTGGTACTCAACCTTGGTGTCGTCCGCGGATTGCGCCCCCATCCCAACGCCGAGCAGCGCGGCATTCTTCTGATGCGGGTTTTCCGCCAGTGTCACAGAAATATCGACGGCTTTCTCGGGGTCAGAGTCCTCGCCCTTAGCAGTCTTCTGCTTGTCGACGGTCGCAGACTTGACCCTCAACGTGACAGTATCGCCCGGGTTGCGTCCGGCAATAATCGCCTTGACTTGCTCAGGCTTGCTTACGGCCACCCCATCCACGGCGAGAATCACATCGTCTTCATGCAGTCGCCCATCGACGGGACTATCCGGCACTGTGTAGGCGACGGTGACTTCCATCGGCAACCCGAGATGTGCCAGCGCAGCGGAGGTGGCATTGGCCTCCGACTCGGTGAATGCAGCCTTGTTCTCCTCTTCCACCTCGTCTTGACTCTGGCCCGGAGGGAAGACCGCCTCAATGGGGACGATATCGTTGTCACGATCGAACCACAGGCCAATGACCTGCGGCAATGTCAGGTTATGTCTGACTGCGACGGTTGTCATATCCAGCGTGCCCTTAGAGCGTTCGGAGTCCGCAGCACTGCCACTGACCGAGATAATGCTCTTGCCCTCGACATCGCTGAGGACATCGAAGACCGGGCCAGGCCCCTGCGCGGCATAGGGCACTGTCAGCGTTGGCAGCGAGAGCACAGTTGCCAACGCGGCGATGGGCACAGCGCCCGCAACAAGAGTTTGGGTACGACGATTCACAAATAACACCCTACATTCTCGCTATCTGCCTACTGGACACCTGATGAATCTTGTCCGTGTCTGTTCGCTGGGCGCGAAGTTGCCAATAAAGTGGTGCTTTTAAGTACTCACGCGGGTCATTGCCCGGTACGGTGGGAGCATGAGTTCTAACGGATTTGGCTTTGGTCCGAACGACAATGATGACGATCGCGACGACGCTGGCAACAATGACTCCGGTCAGGGCGGTCAGGGCGGCCAGGGCGGTCCTTTCGGTTTCTTCGGGTTTCCCTTCGGTGGCATGGGCGGCGCCGGTGGCTTCGGTTTCGGCGGCCCCGGGCAGCCCGGCAGCGGCGCCTCCGGCAAGGGGGACCAGCCGAACTTGGGCGATATTCTCAACCAGTTCGGCGAGATGTTCTCCGGCATGGGGCAGCGATTCCAGGAGTCTAACTCTGGCCCTGTCAACTACGACGCGGCCGAGCGCGTTGCGCGGACCCGTCTTGGTAACCCGGCTCCGGTGAAGGACTCGGCCCGCGAGGCGCTGACTGATTCCCTGCGCCTGGCCGAACTGTGGCTAGATGACGTCACCTCCCTGCCGGCTGGTGTCAACCGCGTAGAAGCGTGGAATAGCCTGCAGTGGTTGGAGAACACCAAGTCGACATGGACTCGCCTTGTCGATCCCGTCGCCAGCCGCATGAGTGATGCCTCCCTCGAGGGTGTTCCAGAGGAAGCTCGCGAGATGATGGGGCCGATGCTGGGCATCATGCGCCAGATGAACTCGATGAGTTTCGGTACTCAGCTAGGAAATGCGCTGGCGGAGTTGGCACAGACGAGCCTGACTGGTTCTGACCTCGGGCTGCCGCTACACACCACTGGTGCGGCGGTACTGCTGCCAACGCATCTCGTCGCTCTCGCGGAGGAACTCGAGGTTCCAGCGCGCGATCTGTTTATCTACGCCACTGCCCGCGAAGCTGCCCACCAACGTCTCTTCGACCGCGTGCCATGGCTGGCTGAACGCATGATTTCCTCTGTCGAGGAATACGCTGCCGGCATCGTCATCGATTACTCGGCGATTGAAGAGGCCGCCCGCGGTCTGGATATTGAGAACATGCAGGATCCGCAGCGTATGCAGGAGGCTATGAGCGAGCTGCAGAATATGGATCTGAGCCCGAAGATTCGTTCTCGTAACGAGAATGCTCGTACTCGTTTCCAGACGCTGCTAGCACTGGTCGAGGGATGGGTGGACATGGTTGTCACCGATGCCCTCGGTGAGCGTCTATCGGGTGCCGCACAGCTGGATGAAGCCTGGCGTCGTCGCCGCGCCACCGAAGGTGCTGAACAGGCGCTGGAGAAAGCCACCGGCATTGACCTCGGATCCCCCAAGGTGCGTGAGGCAACCAACTTGTGGCACCGTCTGACCACCGCTGTGGGCATCGAGCGACGCGACAAGGTCTGGGATCACCCGGACTTCCTGCCCGTGGCAGAGGATTTGGATGAACCCGCGGCTTTTATTGATTCGGTTCTTGGCGGCTCGGAAAACGATGACTTCGACCCGATCGCAGAGCTTGAAGAGCAGCTGCGCAAAGAAGCCGAAAAGCGCGCGGCTGACGGCAACGACAGTGACGCCGACGAGGACAATTCTGGCGACGCCGACGACGATAAGTAGCGAGTTAGCTCTGGGTTCCCCAGCGCTGATACGCCTCTAAATAGCCCCGTGCCCGTTCGTGGTACGGGGCTTTTGCCGCCCAATACCAGAACTCTTCGGTATGACCACCGTCGACGAAAGTGTGCACCAGTTCGTGCACAATGACGTCGTCGAGGACGTACCCCGGGACGTCGGCAAGCCTGTGCGAAATGCGAATGCGCCCCGGACTATCGACGCCGCCGGTGACCGATGCCCACCTGCGCGACATGTTCTTGACCCATTTGATTGACTCGAACCGCGGGCGATCTTCCAGCACCGTACGAGAGAGCAGCCGTGCGCGGCGCTCCAGCTCGGAATTATCCAGGTTGCTGCCAACTTTCTTCCGCACTCGCGCAACAATTTCATTGACCTGCTGTTTTTCCGCAGCGGCGCTGAGATCGTCCGGAACCATGACAATGATCCGGTTTCCCTCCGCGCGGGCGGACACAGTACGGCGGCGGCGCTTCGAGCGCCGAACCTCAACATCCGGGCCGTACTCAGGTCGCTTGGTGCTCATGCTTTTTAAGCGTATATGCTCTGCGCTGCGATTGCGTAAAAGCTGGCCCCGGGGTAAAAGATATTTTTATGGGGGAATACAGGGATACGTCTCGGGGGCGGGATGGTACGGCTGGCGTAATAGGTTCGCACACACCCGCGGCACAAACACTTGCCGCACCTGCCACGGACTACGCGCTGCGGCCGGAGGTACCGATTGTCATGCGCCCAGGCGCGCGGATTCAGTTCGGCGTGGAACCGGAGCGCAGCATGATTCTGCCGCTTTCCGACGGCACCCCGCCGGGGCCTGTCTTCTCGGCGCTTCTTGCAGCTCATAGAGGTAGCACCTTAAGCGAGGCCTTTACTGACAGTCACGACAAACTGTCACCGCA
Organism: Corynebacterium sp. MSK047; assembly: GCF_030232285.1. NCBI lineage: Bacteria > Bacillati > Actinomycetota > Actinomycetes > Mycobacteriales > Corynebacteriaceae > Corynebacterium > Corynebacterium sp. MSK047. Next base: position 9,380 of record NZ_JASPJI010000026.1, read on the forward strand.
GTTCATTACCGCACTTATCTCCGACCTTCACCGAGCCGCGCTGGTCCAAAAACCACCGACACGGCGGAGGATTACGCTGATCGGTCGGGACAGCTTGCGCACCGGACTTTTAAAGGAGCTTCGTCGCACGGGTTGTGGTAGTTGGACGACGGCAATGTCGCCCACTCGCAATGCGACGCTGAAAATATCTCAATCCACACCGGAAGAGATCGGGCTCGCGGTGGTCACGGGCATGGAAGTACCGAGCATGCCCTTGGTTCGCGCTCTGTTTCATCGTGGAATTGAGCATCTGCACACGCATTTCCGCGATGGGGCACTGATTCTTGGGCCGCTTGTTCAACCAGGTCAAGGGCCCTGCTCGATGTGTTTCGAAGCTTATCGACGAGACCGCGACCCCGTCCGGGCACTGATTGCGCTACAGCTTCGCACTTTTACGCCCGTGGCCGCACCGGAATGGCTGAACACAGCGGTGCCACTGTTGGTTGGGCAGCTGCGGCGGCCGGATCTCTCAGATCTATGTGCAACGGAGGTGCGCATAGATCTGGAAAGCCTCGATATCACCCGCACTACTGTTGCTCCCCACCCGCAGTGCCCAGTGTGTGGTCATGGCAACTCGCAGATGCAGTTCATGTAATTCGAAGTGCCTTGAGCAGAATCTGACTAGGAATTCACGAAAGAATTGACGATTCCCAAGATGCCTTCGCCGAAATGATTGAGCTTCGCTTCTCCAATTCCGGGAATCTGCAGAAGTTCCTCCGGCGTAGTCGGCTGCTGCTCACCGATGGCCAGAAGGGTCGCATCGGAGAAGATCACGAATGCGGGGACCGTCATTTCCCTCGACATTTCCAGGCGCCATGCACGCAATGCTTCCAGTAGTGCAGGATCCGCACTGACTGGGCACTCTTCACAACGCCCTGAGATCCGCTCGGCATCGGTGTGCAATGGCTTAGTACAGCCCTTGCACTGTTTGGACTGCTGACGCTTACTGCGGGAACTAGAGCTCCTTGAGCTTCGCTGTGCCTCAGCCGAGTAGTCAGAGACATCAATGTCGAGTTCATCGAGGAATCGTGTGCGGCGACGTGACCTGCGGCCGCCTTCTGTCCGCGACAATGACCAAGATAGCTCCAGATGTTCGCGGGCTCGAGTAATGCCGACATAGAACAGACGGCGCTCTTCTTCGATGGCTTCCGCCCCCTGTGCAGGAGATCGGTCGAATTTATTCAGCGCATGTTGGATAGGCAGCGAACCGTCGGTAAGCCCAACGAGGAACACCGCATCCCACTCCAGCCCCTTGGCTGCATGCAGGCTAGCCAGCGTCACGCCATCCAGCGTCGGTGGATGTTTGGCCTGCTGCCGGGTGTGCAATTGGCCGAGGAGCGCCTGGATATTGACCTCGGTGTTGGCATGAACGATGTCCTTACACAGGTCAAATAGGGCGCGCAGTGACTGCCAACGTTCCCTGGCACCAGCGCCTTCCGGCTCTTGGTCAGTCATGCCAAGACCCGCGAAAACCTGCTTGACCAAATCCAATAGATTCGTGCCCTGCAATGTCGGAACGGTCCGTGAGGAACGGGAAACTCGCACAAGTGCGGCGATGGCATCGCGGATCTCGGGACGCTGGTAGAAACCGTCCCCGCCACGAACCTGGTAGGCGACTCCTACCTCGGACAGAGCCTGCTCAAAAACTGCGGACTGTGCGTTGATGCGGTACAAAACGGCAATCTCCGATGCCGGCGTTCCCGCGTCGATAAGCCGCTTGATGCTGCGCGCGGTCGCGCGAGCTTCCATCGGCTCATCGTCGTACTGATTGAAAGTCGGCTCCGGGCCGTCTTCACGCTGCCCAATCAGTTTCAGCCGCGAGCCGGCGATACGCCCCTGCGCACGGCCGATGACATTGTTGGCCAGCTCGACGACCTGTGGGGTCGATCGGTAGTCCCGCTGCAGGCGGACCACTGTGGCTTCCGGGTAGTCCCGAGAGAAGTTCATTAGGTACTGCGGAGTCGCCCCTGTGAAGGAGTAAATCGTCTGGTTGGCGTCCCCGACAACTGTGAGGTTGTCACGGTCTCCCAGCCAGGCGTTGAGAACTCGCTGCTGTAACGGGGTGACATCCTGGTACTCATCGACGACGAAGCACCGATACTGGTTGCGGAATTCCTCCGCCACTGCACGGGAATTCTCCATCGCACCGGCGGTGTGGATGAGCAGGTCGTCGAAGTCAAGCAATAGCCCGTCAGGAGTGGTTTTTATGTCCTCGTAAGCGCGATAGCAATCGACAATTTTTTCCGCAGACAGAGGCGCCGTGCGCCCATGCTCCCGCAGCGCGGCTTGGTACTGATCCGCACCGGCCAAAGTCGCCTTCGCCCACTCAATCTCGCCCATGACATCGCGGATTGTTTCCTTGGAGGTGTCCAGGCCCACTCGACGTACTGCTTGGGCGACAACACGGAATTTCTTGTCATCCAACAGCTGCCAAGGCATATCACCGGCGACTTGAGGCCAGAAGTAGCGCAGCTGACGAAGAGCTGCCGAGTGGAAAGTACGCGCCTGGACTCCAGGCGTTCCCATCTTTGCCAGGCGGTCGCGCATCTCTCCTGCTGCACGCGAGGTAAATGTCACCGCTAATACCTTCTGCGGCTGCACAAACCCCTGGTCAATGAGGTACTTGATGCGATGAGTAATTGTTCGGGTCTTACCTGTACCGGCTCCAGCAAGAATGCACACCGGCCCCATCGGAGCCGTTGCTGCCTCGCGCTGGTCTGGATCCAGCCCAGCTAGATAATCCGGCTCGTTCACATCCGCCTCTGAGTAAGTCAAAAGTTGTTAGACCCCATTTTTAAACTGGTCGAGTGCTATTCGTCATTGCTGTAGACACGGCGGACGTACAGCAGCCGGTCGCCTGGCTCCACCGACTCACACTCCGGTGAATCAATTCGGTACAGCTCACCCGAGCGCACCACGCCGAGTGCAATATCCGCGAGGTGCCGTGGGCTGGCACCGATTTCCTCTTCGGTGACCAGCCTCTCTGCAACAGAGAATCCTTCATCCGGGCTCAGGAGGTCTTCCATCATCTCAACCACCGAAGGAGTCACCGTGGCCAGCCCCAGCATTCGGCCGGCGGTTTCAGAAGAAATAACCACTTGGTCTGCTCCTGACTGCGTCAACAAGTGGCGGTTTTCTGATTCACGCACCGAGGCCACAATTGAGGCACCCGGCGCCAACTCACGAACCGACAACGTGACCAGCACCGCTGTGTCATCTTTGTTCGGTGCAACGACTATAGAGCGGGCACGCTGAATACCAGCTAACTTCAGCACATCGGATTTAGTAGCCGACCCATGCACCGTCGCCAAGCCTTGATTCGAAGCGTGGTCGAGTGCTTCCTTGTCCGTATCAATAACAACGATTTCTGCCGGATCTACGCCGTCCGCGAGAAGAGCTGCAATGGCAGAACGACCCTTGGTGCCGTATCCGATAACGACGGTGTGGTTGCGCAACTGTCTCCTCCAGCGCTGAATTTGCAGGGTTTTCCGAGATTCTTGGGTCAAAACGGTCAGAGTAGTACCGACCAAGAGAGCAAGGAAGGCCACACGCAGTGGCGTAATGATCAAAATATTGAGTAATCGAGCCCTCTGTGTCACCGGCGTGATGTCACCGTAGCCCGTCGTCGACAGACTGACAGCCGAGTAATACACCGCATCGATGAAGGTGAGAGGCTCCGTATATCCGTTGCGGTCGTAGTAAACCACGACGGATGCAATCAGCAGCAAAAATACGGCGTAGTTCAAACGACGTATGATTAGCCGCCAAGGATTCTTCGGCGCGGACTCAGGCAGGCCAATGACTCCCAGCAGTGCATGTCCGGGAAGATCATTGAGCCCGGTTTCGTATCCCGAAGATTTCCGAATTGGATTACGCAACCGCTCCTCGCCTGCCTTTCATGAAAACTCCTCCCGGTGAAAAATAGCGCATACAAACTGCTGCTTTCACCTGGATAACTGGCCACGGCCACGCGGCAGTTACATACGTAGATGATTATCCAATCAGCTCGCGCATTTTCCTGTCTAACTCTATCCTGCTTGGCAGTAGCGCTTCATCTGGTATTAGCGTCCGTCCTGCCGAAACGTAGAAGAACCCGGCTTCAATGTCTTCGGGGGCAGTTTCCATTCCCATCTCGCGCAGCCTATCCGACCACGCCAGGCGGTAAATCGCCAGCTGTAGCGCCGCTACTTCCCTTTCCTTTCCGCGCGGCATCTGGCCTGTCTTCCAGTCAATGACGCTCCACTTCCCGTTGTCGTTAAACACCGCGTCGATTCGGCCGACGACCCGCCTCTGCCCGATGGCAATTTCAAACGGCACCTCTACATGCGTTGGCGTGCGGTCAGCCCACTCAGATGCCTCGAAGTTCGCCTTCAATTTCTCCAGTTCGCGTTCGGACGCGACTTGTTCTGTGCCGAGGAAGTCATCCAGTTGATCCCCGAAGAGATCCTCATCGTCCAGCAGACTGTGTGCACCGAAGCGATTCTCCAACCAAGCGTGGAATGCCGTACCTCGGCGCGCGAATCGGTTTGGCTTAAACGGCACCGGGCGTGCTTTCCGACGAGCAAACGCGACCGGATCCGCAATCATGGCTTGGTATTCGCTAGTGGACATGCTTGTCGGCATTGGTAGATGAATCTCCGCGGCCTTAGCTCGAAGGATTTCATCCACGAGAATGGTCGTTTCCGTTTCCCATACCTCAGACAGGTCACCTGCAATGGGGCGCTCATCCTGGTCTTCGCCCATGTAGCGCATGACGCTTTCGGCTGCTCGCTGCACACTATCTCGGCGGTTGCCCAGGGTATCGACGGGCCAGACCACCCCATCAACCGCAGTGTCGCAGTCCAAATCGACTTCAGTGTCCTCTACCTCAGGGTCCTCCCCATCTGTCCACGACACCACATAGTCACTGAATTGCGTGGCGATGGCTGCGAAGTCTGCCGACACGTCAGTGGGATTCTTCAAGCTCGGATTAGGCCGCCTGCTTGCAGTAACAATGAGCTTTTTTGCAGAGCGAGTCATAGCAACGTAGAAAAGGCGCTGCTTCTCTTCCCTTTCCACTTCTCGCAGCTCTTCCTTGTAGGCTTTGATCACCTTGTTGAGGTCGGTCTGGTTATCTGCGCCTGATATGTCCAGTTCAGGGGCATTGCTATCGACAGAATCAGCGACAGGAGCCCAATCGCCTGCTGCAAGCTGTGTTGCATCCTCTGTTGTTTCTGCACTAGCCGTTAGCGGATCCACTTGGGTAATTGCACCAGGAGGAAGTTGAACTGAATTGGTGAGCCACGATGACAAATCAACTTTGTCGAACTTGCTGGTGGTGATGCCCGGAACAGCAACGGTTTCCCACTCCAAGCCCTTTGACTTGTGCATAGTCATGATTTGGACACAGTTTTCCGGCATGTTCATAGGTGCCCGTTCCAAACCATCATCGTGTTCGACAGCGAATTCCAGATAGTTCAAAAACCCTGTCACATCGTCCGAGATATTTTGAGAATACGTCGCAGCGATATCGACAAACCTATCCAGATGTGCGGTTGTCGGCCTGGTTATCGCGGTAGCGGAACCGTACTGTCCAGCAGCTGCTTCTACGCGAATTCCAAACTCAGTAGCGATGTCCTCGACCAGTTCCGGCAGAGGCTTATTCAGCGAGAACCGACGTAGTTTTCGTAGGCTTGCACCCAACTGTGCGATGCGCACCATTGCTTCATCTGTGTAGTTCAGTGACTCGCTGCAGACCAACCGCCCATTTTTTTCCGCACTGCCGCGCGCCAGCGGGGTGCCGTCGTAAAAACGAATATCCGGGTCGGCGATGGCGTGCCCCAGCCCCACCGCGGACGATGCTGCTTCGGCATCTTCCACGAGCTTGTCATACTGGCGAGCGAGCTGGGAAAGCGGTGAGGAGTCTGAAGTCTCTTCGACGTTGCCCTTCTTTCGGGCCAACTCGTCCTTTCCTGCCATTGCCAGCTGATCTACACGAGTGCGAAGTGCCTCCACGTCTGCGGCACCCAAATTGAACTGTGGGCTGAGCAGCAGACGCAGAGCATCCTGGTCTGAACTGGGCTCGACCAATATCTTCATCACCGAGGTGATATCCATGACCTCGGGCAAGTGCAGTAATCCAGCGAGTCCCACAATGATTGCAGGCACACCCCGCTCAGACAGTGCATCTAAATAGACAGCCGATTCAGCATTTGTCCGAACCAGGATGGCGGCATCGAGCTTGTTGCCAGCTGCTTCACATTCGCGTAATTGCGCCTCCATGCAATCTGCGATGTATGCAACTTCTTCCTCACCGGTTGCGGTGAAAGCAAGCTGCACCTCGCCCTGGCCTGCTTTTGGCCCCGCATCCAGTGCCTCTACCGTACGAGCCTGCCCCGCAAAAGCACGGTCGGAGACTGCGTTAGCAAGCTGCAGCACTGACTGCGGGTTTCGCCAAGAAATGGTCAGTTGCTTTTTCTCCGCTGGCTGCCCATCCGACCGCGGAAAATCATTGACAAACTGCACAAGGTTTTCGGCCGTTGCTCCTCGCCAGCCATAAATTGCCTGCATCGGATCGCCGACAGCGGTGACACAACCACCGGAGAACAGCGCACGCAGGAACAGCCGCTGTGTGTGCGACGTGTCCTGGTACTCGTCGAGCATGATGACCTTAAAGCGACGCCGCTCCTCCTCCCCGACTTCCGCGAAGTCGGTGGCTAGCCGGGCCGCACGAGCCATCTGCATACCAAAGGTGGCTACATTTTCTTCATTGCACCGAGCTCGAACCTGCTCTACCAGCGGCAAAATCTCTAATCTCTCCCGCTGCTTATCGACGATGCCCTGTAGATCGCCAATTAGCCCCTCGCGTTTACCCTTCTGCGGGGTCTGCTCAATATTGCTGATGAACGCTTCGGTTTCCTCGCGAATCGCCTGCGGGGTAGACAAGTTTGAGTCGATGTTCGACCCCAGCTCAATAATGCGACTGGCCAGCGTTGATGGCGCAATATCGACATCAATTTCGGTCACATTGCGAGCTGTTTCCCAGGCCAACTGCCACTGCGTCGCGCCATCCATAATGGTGACCCCCGGCTCCGTCGGCAGCAAAAGACCATAATTGCTCACGACTTCAGAGGCATAGGCATCGTAAGTAAGCGTGGTTGGGGCAATGACCTCGAGGCTTGCTAGCACCTCTGGTGAAGCTTGTGCACGAAATGCAGCGGAAGAAGCAAGCGCATTCAGCTGTTGGCGGATACGGACGCCGAGCTCGCGCGCTGCCTTCCTGGTGAAGGTCAAACCTAGAACTTCTTCTGGGCGGATAAAGCCGTTGGCGACCAACCACACAACACGGGCAGCCATTGTCGCTGTTTTACCAGCACCGGCACCGGCGACAACAAGCATTGGTTCCATCGGTGCACCGATTACCGCCGCTTGTTGCGGGGTGGGCGGAAAGCCCTGCCCCATCATCTCCGACAGGGTGACGGGATCAATGATGGTTCGTTCCTCCGACATGACTACCGATTCCCTTCTGCTGCCGGGCACGCCTTCGAAAGCGTGCAGAACTTGCAATGATCACCAGCGAGCGCCAAGGCACGCGGGCCAGACGTCGCACGTGCTACCTGCTCTACGCGACGCTCCCAGTCAGCCAACTTGTCTTCCGTGAGCTTTGACTGTTCGCGGCTAGTGATAATGGTCTTATTGTGTGACTTTCGCGGAAATACCAGGTATGCCCCAGATTGTTCAATGCCTTCGCCGTTGTCCACAGCGAGCCCATCTCCGCTTTCAACGAGCTTCCCCTTCGACAGCGCCAGTTGATATGTAGCTAGCTGTGCGTGTCCTTCTACTTCTTTACCGGAGGGCGCTGTCTTACCGGTTTTAATATCGACGATTTGAACTGCACCATCAGCGTCTTCAATCAACCGGTCGATTCGTCCGACAATCACGATGTCATCGTTGATGTTGACATTTACTGGGACCTCGGTTCCGATATCTTTCTTAGTCTCAATCCACCGCTGCCAATCCTCCAGCCCGGTCAACCAGGTCTCTTCCTCAGTACGCTTACGCCACTCCGGATCATCGGACAGGTCCCCAAAAACACGCCGGATCTCAGACTGAGCCTCAGGCACAGTCACTCCCTTGGCGACTGCTTCTACCGCCTGATGCAGTAGAGAGCCCAGATACATGGCCGATGTCGGTGCTGATTTATCCAACATGGCCTTCAACGGACAACTCAGGGTTGCTTCCACCTTGGAGGGATTGATCCTCATCGGCTTCTTGTCATTTACCGGCTTCGAAGTCGACGGTGCACGGAGCCCCCACCAGGTGTCTGGATGTGCGCCAGCAACCTCAACCTGCGCCAATCGCGCGAGTTGACGTGCAGCTTGTCGACGCCGCGTCTCAGTCTCCGCATCGTCCACAACGGCTGCACGCAGTTCTGCCAGCAGTGACTCCACAGAGAGCACCCGTGGCAGGCCTTCACCGGCCCATGCGACATCTTCTGCCTCTGCAACATCCGGATTGCCGGCGTTTGCTTCATTATCCGTAGCCCCGACTCCGTTCGCAGACGACGAGGCTTCCGACTGTTTCACCAGCTCCGTCACCGAATTACCGAGCTTTTCAACGAGCTCGATAATAAACGGACTGGGAACTCCAACATCGTCAGGAGAATCGACTGCGGTCAGCAGTACCCTGTCGCTCGCCCGTGATACCGCGACGTGCAGCAAACGGCGTTCCTCCGCCAGCGCATCCGCCATGGAATTGATGTACTCCCGCGGCTCAATTCCGTGATCAACGAGACCGATGAACTCGTTCTGCTTCATCACCGAGCCAGTCACACCGAGGCTGGGCCACTGGCCTTCCTGGACTCCGACAACTGCTACTGCTTTCCACTGCCTGCCCAGAGCCGCATGGGCTGAGAGAATGCGCACGGCATCGCGCTCTACCCCGCTACGGTCACGTGCGCCGATGGGCAGCTCCTGCTCTTCCACAGAAGCGATAAAACCGTCAACCGTCAGTTTTGGATTCAGCTCCACACGGTCACCAGCAAAGTCGAACAGTGCCATCACAGCATCCAAATCGCGGTCAGCCGATGCGCCAGCTGTACCGCCGCGCAACGATGCCGCCACCAGATGGTCTGCCAAACCAGTGGACTGCCAAATTGCCCACAAAGTTGCTTCCACACCATCGCGCAACGCTTCACGAGCTGCGCTCAACAGATCCAGCGGCACCTGCAGCGCCTGACGTTCACGCTGCGACAGAGACTCAATAAGCTCCAGCTGTTCAGCTGTGAGTCCCTCTACCTTCAAGATTCCGATGAGCTGAGTCATCGCGGCCCCGCCGAACAGGTCGGCCTTTCGGATTCCGCGCAGCAGACGCTCTTTGACAATCGGATCCATGTTGACCAATGGGCCGGAGAGGAACTCGTCCCACTCCACGTCATCGAGCTGGTTCATAGTTGCCCGCAACGCCACCATCAGCGCTCGCACCAATCGCTGATGACTTAGCACGATGTCCGTTGGGTCAATCTGCACAGGCACACCCGCACGCGACAACGCACGGAACAGAGAGGACTCCCCTGCACCGGACCGGACGATGACAGCCATATCCTTCCATGCCACTCCCTCGTCAATATGAAGGCGCCGGAAATAGTCCGCGACTGTGGCTCGCTGTGCACGTTCAGAAGGATGAATAGCTATTTTTACTGCACTTTTAGCTGCGTACGAGTTTTCCGCTGCGACGGTATCGCTGTTGTTTCCAACTTCGGATTCACGAGCTTCCTGTGTTCCAACTGAACCGACAATGCCACGGTATGCAGGAGCCTTAGGCAAACGCTGAGAAACTGCGTTGACTAAATCCGCGATATCAGCGTTACAGCGGTAAGACTGCTGTAAGTGGATTGCCTTGTACTCGACCTCACCAGTCCCCCGGAGATAGTCATTATTAGCACCGCGGAAGTGGAATACCGATTGATCTTCATCACCAGTAATGACGGCCACCGCCGCCTGCGACACAAACCGATCCACAAGACGCGCAGCTTCCGGGGATAAGTGTTCAGCATCATCGACCAGCACCACCGACTTTCCCCACCGAGCCAGTGCTTGCGCGTCTGCATCCAGCTCCATCAATGCCGCAGAGACAATCTCTGCAGCGTTCAGGCTGGGCTCCCACGCCAACCGCATAGTCTGCTGATACTCCGCCATAAACTTGCCAGCCGCACACCACGACTCAATGCCATAGTCCACGCCGAGCTGCTGAAGCCTCGGGGCATCAATCCCCCGCTCAGCTGCACGCAGCAGAAAGTCACGAACCGCACGGGAAAAACCGACTAACGGAAGAGCCGGGCGCAACCGCTCTGGCCAATACACACCACCATCTTCCGCATGACCGGCCAAAAGTTGCCGCACGACAGCATCTTGGCGTGCACCAGTGGTCAACGATGGTTCAGGCTCTCCCCGACTGACGGCGGCATCACGTACTACTGCATAGGCAAGCGAATGCACGGCACGCACCATGCCACCTTGACCTGCCCCGACCGAACCGCCTTCCCCCAGTTCAGAGGCAAAACGCCTGTCAATATCCCGCCTCAATTCCGCGGCGGCCTCTTTTGACTGTGACACCACCAAAATGCTGTCCGCCGGAATGCCCGCCTGCATGTAGTCCACCGCGAGATCTGCCAGCAGCGAACTCTTACCAGTCCCTGGACCGCCTAAAACACGCACAACAGGCTGGTTTACAAGCTTGTTCTCTACCACGAGCGCCTGATTATGGGAAGGGAAAAGCGTCTCTACCGCAGTACCCAACCACTGCCGACGACGAGGAGGTTCCTCCTGGACGAACCGAACCTTCGGCATTCCATCTACGTTCATGTGCACCATTGTGGCACAACCTCCGGACCAACACTCGAACACCTATTCGAAATAGGGAGAAAAATACCCCCGCCCAAAAAACGCCTGTAAATACTGCCCGGCGTTACTTAGACACAAACGCGCGAACTAGCGAAGCCGCGCGGAACAGACCGCGATACGCACCCGGCTGCGATTCTGGACTAACAGCGTGGACAAAAAGTCGATAACACATCGCACGAACGAGCAACTGACCGAAATCCGGCAGGTGATCGAAGCGCCGCAGTAGCTCCTCATCAGCCCCCATCATGGACAGACAATCCACTGCCGCCAAGGCAGCTGTCCAACCACGGACATGCCACGCTGGCACGATATCGGTGAGAACCGGGGCGGCCGTGCCGTCGTAAAGCAGCGTGCCGACGAGGTCTGCGTGACAGACCTGCAGAAGCTCCGTTGGCACAACCATCTCTGCCCGCAGCTGGAGAAGATCACCGGAGATCGTGAGAGCCTCGGCACAATCGGCGCGGGGGACGCTATCCGCGTCGAGAAGCTGCTCGAGGATGCCGATTGGGTCAGAGTCCCAAGCTGCGCGATTACACATGACGAAGTAATCGGGCTCTTTATCAAGGAGGAACTGTGGCCGTTCAATACTGGCAAGCGACTCTTCCACGCGACCAGCGGCCACAATGGTTTCATCGGCACGTGGCGCGAATCCCCCCGGGATGAAATGACGAGCCTGCCACCCAGCAATGACTAAGCGGCCGTCACTGGTACGCACGGATTTCGCCACTCGGACGCCATCGACATCTAGCGCACTGCGAACCTTCGCAGACCACAGCGCCTGCGCCGAATTATGTACCGGCGAAAGGACAATGGAATCGTCGTAGACCCAGCCATTGTCCCAAGCTCGCCCGGCACGATGCGGCTCGCCCTCGGCACCAAAGGCCTCTAAAACACGGTCGGGAGGAGTGGCGATCATAATCTGCTACTACCTTGCTTTCTGAGTCGGTGCGGCCGTATCGTCGTCCGCCCCAAATGGGTACGGCCAGCCGTTGACAGAACACGTCTTACCATCGACCTGATAGACCTCGCTGCTGTCGATTTTGTGCAGTTCATCGTTCGACACGCTCAGGGTCTGCTGCATCATGATTGGCGCGATACCGCCGTCCCTCGGACAGGGCTCGTGAACCGCGTACCCAAGTCCGTGACCAACCTCGTGATTAATAAGGTATTGGCGATACAATCCCAGGTCCCCCTCAAAAGGCAGGGCACCTCGAACCCACCGGGCGATACTGACGACCACGCGCCCAGGCTCACCTTCCCGCTGCCCAGACAGGTAACAGGAGGTCTCCATTCCCAAGGTGTTGCCGCACAGCTGATGTGCGGTTCCAGTCGCGGAAAGCTGCACGACAATCGTCGGATCCTGGTCGCGAGGCACTGCCTCGAAAGAAAAATCTGGATTAGCTGTCCAGCCACGTGGATCGGCCAGAATCGAGTTCACCGTCTCTGCAAAGGCGCGCTCGCCACCAATCGAAGGAACATCAATGTTGTCTTCAATTTCCACGGAATACCTGACCGCATTGTCGCGCCCCTCCCCAACACGGGGATGCGCCACGGTGACATCTTTAAAATTTCCCGAGGGTTCCGTGGCAAAGGCCGGACCGGGTGGCAACTGCCCTCCCTCGTAACCATCACCGTATCCCTCACCGGGCACCGGACCAGGGCGACCATTGCCACTCTGCGAGGCGACAGTGCCAGTGCCGGAACCTGAAGAATCATCTTCAGCAGTGAAGATGTCGAAGAGAATGATGACTGTGAGCACCACAAGTACAGGGATGGCATAGGCTCGCCACCCCCAACTCCTTGCAATGCGTACGAGAAAGGGTTCTTGCGTCATTAGGCGAAGAAGCCAACCTTACGGTCTGCGTTATTACCGGTACGGACGTAGGCGACTTTGTCAGCATTAATCAGGTACTCCTGACCAGCGCCGTCGCTGAGCTCAATCACACCTTCGCCAGCAGCCAGCTTCTGGGAGATCGCAGCCTTGACCTCCTCGCCACCAGCGACGTTTTCAATGTTCAGCTCACGCGTATTGTCTGCAAATCCAATAGTGATGTCCATAGGTGACATCATAACCATTCCCAAAGCGGCTAGGATTAGAGAGACCGATTAAGCCGTCGTGTCACGTGAGGTTACAAACAGCAAAGGAGTCGCCGTGGCAGAGTCCCAGTCCCCGACATTCGTCGAATTGGGGGTCGCCGCGGAAATCTGCGACGCACTCGCCGACGAAGGAATCACCCGCACATTTGCAATCCAGGAACTGACGCTGCCCTTGGCGCTCGACGGCACGGACATTATCGGCCAAGCCCGTACTGGCATGGGAAAAACTCTTGGTTTTGGTGTCCCCCTTATTGACCGCGTCTTTGATGACGCCCGCATTCCAGAACCGGATGGCACTGCCCGCGCAATCATCATCGTCCCCACCCGTGAGCTATGTGTGCAGGTCGGCGAGGATTTGGCCCGCGCTGCGCACTCAACCAATCTGCGTGTGTGCACTATTTACGGTGGCCGCCCCTATGAGGAACAGATTGAACAGCTAGACCGCGGTGTGGACATCATCGTCGGTACTCCCGGCCGTCTCATCGATCTTTACCAGCGCAATAATCTAGAGCTGTCAGGCGTAAAGATTTTGGTTCTCGACGAGGCCGACGAAATGCTCGACTTGGGCTTCCTGCCGGACATCGAGAAGATTCTGGCTGCGGTGCCAGATGAACGTCAGACCATGCTCTTCTCGGCAACAATGCCGGGCCCAATTCTGACTCTCGCACGTACCTTTATGAATCGCCCGGTGCACATCCGCGCTGAATCAGGCGAGGAAGAGGCCACAGTCCACGAGACCACTAAACAGATTGTTTTCCAATCGCACCAGATGGATAAGGTCTCGGTCATTGCCCGCATCCTGCAAGCCAACGGTCGTGGTCGCACCATCATTTTTGCTCGCACGAAGCGCGGCGCCGCCTCGGTTGCTGAGCAGCTCGGCGAGCGCGGCTTCCTGGTCACTGCCGTCCACGGCGATATGGGCCAGCCTGCACGTGAGCGCTCGCTGACGGCGTTCCGCAATGGCGACGTCGACGTCCTGGTCGCAACCGATGTCGCGGCTCGCGGTATCGATATCGACGATGTCACCCACGTCATCAACCACCAGGTGCCCGATGACGAAATGACCTATGTCCACCGCATCGGCCGCACCGGCCGCGCGGGACACAGCGGTGTCGCCGTTACGCTCGTCGGCTGGGATGAAACCACAAAGTGGAAGGCTATTTCAGATGCTCTCGACCTGGACATGGCCGAGATTCCGACGTGGTTTTCCACCTCCCCCGAGCTCGCTGAAGCTCTAGACATCCCCGAGGGAATCGATGAAAAGGTCGGGCCAGCCCGCCCGGTGTTGGGTTCCAGACCACCTCGCGGGCGTGGCGGAAGAGGCCCGCGAAACAACCGCTCACAGGCTCATCATCGCAATCGCGGCCAAGGACGAAGCTCAAAGCGGGCCGGCCACTCCAATTCTCATCGTCGCAGCTAGGCCGCTGCGCGTGCCAACTCCCCGCCTCACCTCTCGCCACGACCACTCGTCGACAGGACATTCCAACCGTGCTGCAGTCACCACAAGCCAACGCTGAGCCCACCACTGCAGAGACCCGACTGCGCCGCAATCGAATCGCATCAGTAGTTCTCATCATCGCCGTAGTGCTAGTCGTCGGTTGGACATGGGTCGCTTCTCCGGCTCGTAAGGTCGATCGCACTGAATCCACGGCACCGACGAGCAGCACAGCGCAAGCCCCGGCCGCGAACGATCCGGAGGCAATGCCACATACTCTCCGGCCGGTGTGGTCCACTGAATCGTCGGCAAGCACAAGCACGCACACCATCTCCCCGGCGCCACTGGTGATGGACAACTCCCTCATCGTTGCTGAGAACAAGGGCGTGCGTGCTATCTCGCTTAACGACGGCACGGAGCGCTGGCACTATCGACGAGATATTCCGCTTTGTGCGCTCTCGGGCAGTGATGGCCAAGTTTTCGCGACTTTTCGTGGGGCAGCTGGCTGCGGTGAGACCGTTGCACTCAAGCCCGACTCGGGGCAGTATGTCGCGACCCGTAAATCGATTGCGGCTGACAGCCCTGCCGCCGTGCGCTCGAACTCATACGCGGGTGTCTACGACTCTGGATTCCTGGAGCTGTGGCGCTCTGACCTGGTCCGAGTAGTCGAGTACGGCAAGATTCCAGCGTCTCCGGAACCGAAGATGCAGCCGCATCCGGAGTGTTCGATTATCAGTGCGCTCACGCGCGTGGAGCTGCTGGCCGTCGTAAACAACTGCGATGGTCACGGGCGCCTGGTCATGCAGGCGGCAAATCCGGAGGAGTCTCGGAAACCGGAGGTCAAGAGCGATATTGACCTTGGTCCGGTAACTGCAGATATGTCACTGGTATCGATTGGCCAGGACACGGCGGCGGTACTGTCAGACAATCGCATCCGAGTTTTTCGTATGGACGGCACGATGCTGACTGAATTGGCGCTGGATGAGACTACTCTGCGCCCAGCACCGGCGGAAGCTAACTCCAACGGCGATGCCCCGCGTGCGCCTTTTACAACGGATCTTCCCCATCACATGACGTGGTGGTCGCCGCGTGGTTTACTGGGCTTCCGCCCGAGCACCCTGGCGCCGGATTTCGAGTTTCCTGAGGCCACAGGAACCCCAGCTCCATGGGGTGAGCATGTTTTCATGCCAGTCGCTGACGGAGTCGCGGTATTGAATGCCAAGACTCTCGAGATTATCGGCACACTCCCGTTGCCTGCAGCTGCGAAGTCCACTCATGCAAATAATGCGGACAAGCCGGAAGTGCCCGTGCGCCTTGCAGTTGT
Organism: Corynebacterium sp. MSK047; assembly: GCF_030232285.1. Classification (NCBI taxonomy): domain Bacteria; kingdom Bacillati; phylum Actinomycetota; class Actinomycetes; order Mycobacteriales; family Corynebacteriaceae; genus Corynebacterium; species Corynebacterium sp. MSK047. The sequence goes on from NZ_JASPJI010000026.1 coordinate 25,155, forward strand.
CGGTGACACGCTACTAGTTCAGCGCGGTGAGTCAGTCGACGCGTTCGCCATCGAAGCTTAGAAAGAGCGGGCAGCCCAATCAATCGCCTTCGGACTAAACATACAGGCCAGCGCAGCAATTGAAGCTGCCGCCGTCGGTAGAGCAAGCAGAAAAGCGCTCGAGCGGAACATGTAATAGGCCACGCCCAGCAAGCAGAGGTTGAGCATAATAATCGGCCCGCGCCCCCATCGGGCGCCACGCAGCAACATAATCGCACCAGCGAGAACAGCGCCGAAAATGAGAAGGAACCACAGCGCGGTACCCCAACCGGAAATGACCGCGGCCTCGTCGCGGTACCCCATCAAATCACGAATGAGAAGGAAGATCCCGTAGCCCAGACCGAGGGCACATTCGGCGACACCAATCCACGCACCGACCATAACAACCTGAGGTGCGGCGATCGGCCCGTCGGCTGCCGCAAGCTGGTCGGTAGTACGCGATTTGGGCGCATTGCTGCTGTTTTTCTGGTTACTCACGCCCTACATGTTAGCCCGGTGCGAACCGATGAATACACCCTGGAGGCATACCGGCTAATGCGCCCATCACAAGTCTGCTCATGCACTATTCTTGGTGCCTGTGCGTGCGTTGCTAATCTCCAATCCGAATTCGACCAGTAACACTGCTCGACGTATGCCCGGCGTTGTGCGGGCGCTTCGCTCGGTCGAGGGGATTCGCTTGACATCCATGTTTACCGCCTACCCTGGCCATGCTGCGGAAATGGTGGCGGGTAAAACGGTTCGCGATTACGACGTCATTATTTCTCTCGGCGGCGACGGAACCATTAACGAGATTGTCAATGGGCTCATGAACTCCAACCCATTCTCCGCACTGCCTGCCTCTGACCTGCCTGCCATCGCGACAATTCCCACCGGCAGCGCCAACGTTTTGGCAGGTGCGTTGGGTATTCCCCGCGACCCCGTAGATGCCGCGTGGTACATCGCAAGTCTGCTGCGCTCCCGAACCCGCAGCACTATCAGCGTTGGACATGCAGCGGAGCGATGCTTCGTGGTCAATGCCGGTATCGGCATCGATGCGGAAGTCATTTCCACCATGGAACAGCTCCGACAAAACGGTACCCGCGCCAAAGCCGTGCGCTATTTGCCGGCAATTTTCACCGCATGGAATCAGTTGCGCAAAAGCCCGCCACAAATCACCGCAACTATCGACGGCACGGAGTTTGGCCGTGATCTCGCAATGGCCGTGGTGTCCAACTCCAATCCCTGGACATTCCTCGGCGACCTCCCCATCGTCACCAACCCCACTGTGTCCCTACGCAGAGGCCTGGGCTTTTATGGCTTCACTTCCCTGAGGGGAGTGACGGGACTTGTCGCCGCAGCCAATTTAGCCGGTTTCTTCACCCGACTGCGTTCCCCCTTCCACGTCGAAGCCCGCGAACGACGCGTCGACAACGTCCAGCACATCGAACTCACCGCTACTACCCCACTTCGTCTCCAGTTGGACGGCGAGTACATCAATCAGTGTGAGTCCCTCAACATCCGTGTTAAGCAAGGCGCTATCAATTTTGTGGCGCGTGCCGACGATTACACCGAGGACCAGTTCACCAAGAAAGTCGCTACCCGCCCCGTGGACGAGCGCTTGCTCGTTGTGGTGACCAAAAAGGTCATGGATCGCACACGCCGACTGTTCAGTGCTAGCCAAAAGACCGAGGCAAACCCGGCTTAAACTGCAACTGTTTACTGACAAGCCAACAAAAATGCGCCATACACCCTCACTACTGCAATTACCAAAACTAATTTTACCCCCACAAAGGGCTAGTTTTGACCTGGCGTTTTAACCAAAACTTCACTTTTCTGTGAGGTTTGGCACTTTTATTCATTTTGCTCTTTACGAACCGCCCCAGTCGTGAAAACATGTAAATCGTCAGCGAGACAGGCACGCAGTTCACTGGTTGTGTAACCATGCAAGTCTCGCATTTTTAGGCGCAAACTCTTTGGTGAGTCCCCACTACCTTTCACGTCGTATAGGCGATGGAACAGGTGCCCCCTCCCAAGATGCCTAATACCCCTGGGCAACCGGGAATGAACCCCAACCTTCGTTGAGATACGGCGATTTGTCGTGTCTGACGAAATCCATTTCCGGAGCTGCCTTCCCGCAAGGAAATTTAACCCTGCCCTCACCCGGGGCTCGTAATGTTTTAGGAGTTTGTCATGGATTGGCGTCACAAGGCCGTTTGTCGTGAAGAGGATCCGGAGCTGTTCTTCCCGGTCGGTAACTCCGGCCCGGCTCTCGCCCAGATTGCTAAGGCCAAGGTCGTTTGCAACCGTTGCCCCGTTACTGCTCAGTGCCTGGCCTGGGCACTTGAGACCGGCCAGGATGCAGGTGTCTGGGGCGGCATGAGCGAGGATGAGCGTCGCGCACTGAAGCGCCGTCGCAACCGCGGCCGCACCCGTCGCACTCGCACCAGCACCACGGTCTAATTAAAGGACTTACCCTCGTACCGTGTAATCTATACCGGTTGATACCTGTTTAACCCGATAGAAAGAGAGCCCAGCTATGAGCAAGCGTGGCCGTAAGCGCAAGGACCGCCGTAAGAACAAGGCTAACCACGGCAAGCGTCCGAACAGCTAAGTTGCCCTTAGTTGCAGCAGTCTTAGCCATCACCGGCTAAGACATCTCACTCCACTCCAGCACAACTCGGTATTGCACCGAGGGACGGGGTGGAGTTTTTTATGCCTCCAGCGGATACCTCAACGGGTAGCAGGTCTGAAAGTGACTAGGTTTATGACACATGAATTGAATTCACCCGCGATTTTTTGTCATAAACCTAGTCACTTTCAACACCTTTTCGATGCCTCGTCGATACCGCATCCTCGCTTTCCGGATTAACCATCCGCCAGAACCTTACCAGCGAGTTTGGAGCCCAAACCCCACCGGAGTAACGTCTGAAAACAGAGCTTTTACAGCAGCTCCAGCTAGGTTGCTCGAAAGCAATGGGGCTATAGCTCAGTTGGTAGAGCGTCGCGTTCGCAATGCGAAGGTCAGGGGTTCGATTCCCCTTAGCTCCACAAATAGCTCCACAAAAATATCCCAGGCCACATCACCGTGACCTGGGATTTTCCCATTACGCATTACCGCATTACCGGGTTAAGTAAAGAAAAGTGTGTCTTTTCCGGGCGTGTTGCGGTTATTTGATCCAGCCTTTTTGGATGCCGAGGTT
>NZ_JASPJI010000027.1:0-28103 GCF_030232285.1 Corynebacterium sp. MSK047
CCTCGGCGGAGCAACCCCACGTGAGATACTCCAGCAAATATTCAATCGTGGCGCATTAACCGCTTGATCCCGCCCCCGCCACAGAAAACACTTTCGTGTTTCCCGCGGCGGGGTTCTCGTCGTAAAGCCCGAGCTGATTGCTCAGCTGACGGGTCTTACTTAGCCTTCTCGATGATCTCGATCAGGCGGTAGTGCTTGTCCTTGGAGAGCGGACGGCACTCTTCGATGCGGACGCGGTCGCCCACGCCAGCCTCTTCGTTCTCGTCGTGCGCCTTGACCTTAGAGTTCGTGCGCATGATCTTGCCGTACAGGGCGTGCTGCTTGCGGTCCTCGAGCTCGACGACGATGGTCTTCTGCATCTTGTCGGACACGACGTAACCGGTGCGCACCTTGCGTGCGCCAGCCTCGGTGGTGTTCATGTTTTCCTCACTCATGCTGCATCACCATCGGTTGGTGCAGCAGACAGGCCGAGCTCGCGCTCACGCATAACGGTGTAAATGCGAGCAATATCCTTGCGGACAGTGCGGAGACGGCGGTTGTTGGTCAGCTGACCGGTAGCGCTCTGGAAACGGAGGTTGAACAGCTCCTCCTTAGACTCCTTGAGCTTGGCAACCAGGTCATCGTTATCCAGCGAGCGAAGCTCGTGGGCGGGAATGCCGTTCGACATCAGTACTGATCCTCCTTCCGAACGATTCGGGTCTTAATCGGCAGCTTAGCGCCTGCGCGCTTCAGTGCCTCGACAGCAGTTGCCTCGTCCGGGTAGGACATCTCGAACATGATGCGACCCGGCTTGACGTTTGCTACCCACTTCTCGACCGGGCCCTTACCGGAACCCATACGAACACCCAGTGGCTTCTGGGTCAGCGGACGGTCCGGGAAAATCTGGATCCAGACCTTACCACCACGCTTGACGTGGCGGTTGATAGCAATACGCGCTGCCTCAATCTGACGGTTGGTGATGTAGGCCGGCTCGAGAGCCTGGAGACCGTAGTCACCGAAAGTCACCTTGTTGCCGCCCTTGGACATACCAGAACGGGTCGGGCGGTGCTGGCGACGGAACTTAACGCGCTTCGGGATGAGCATGAATTAGCCCTCCTTCTTCTCAGATGCACGCTGACGACGCTTGCCACCACGACGCGGACGGTCGTTGCCGCGACGCTGGCGGTCGTTGCCGGCGTTGATCTCGGACTCGCGACGGCCACCGATCACGTCACCCTTGTAGATCCACACCTTGACGCCAATGCGGCCGAAGGTGGTGTGAGCCTCGTGGGTGCCGTAGTCGATCTCCGCACGCAGGGTGTGCAGCGGAACGCGACCCTCGTGGTAGCGCTCGGTGCGGCCCATCTCGGCACCGCCGAGACGACCGGAGCAGACAACCTTGATGCCCTTGACGTGCGGCTGACGCATTGCAGACTGGATAGCCTTGCGCATTGCACGACGGAAAGCGACACGGTTGGCGAGCTGCTCAGCGATGGACTGAGCGACCAGCTTCGCATCCGCGTCAATGTTCTTGACCTCGAGGATGTTCAGCTGAACCTGCTTGCCGGTGAGCTTCTCGAGCTGGCCGCGGATGCGGTCAGCCTCGGAGCCACGACGACCGATAACAATGCCCGGGCGTGCGGTGTGGATGTCCACACGCACGCGGTCACGGGTGCGCTCGATAACGACATCGGAGATGCCGGCGCGCTCAAGACCGGTGGACAGCAGATCGCGGATCTTGATGTCCTCGGCCAGGTAGTCAGCGTACTGCTTGTCGGCGTACCAGCGGGACTTCCAGTCGCTGGAAATACCGAGGCGAAGACCGTGTGGATGGATCTTCTGTCCCACTATCGGTCACCTTCCTTCTGGCTCTCGACGACCACGGTGATGTGGCTGGTGCGCTTGCGGACGTGGAAAGCACGGCCCTGCGCACGCGGGCGGAAGCGCTTCATGGTCGGTCCCTCGTTGGCGTAAGCCTCGGAGATGACCAGAGTACGACGGTCCAGGCCGAAGTTGTTCTCAGCGTTTGCAGCTGCAGACGCAACAACCTTGGCGACCGGATCAGCAGCACCCTGCGGAGCGTACTCCAGGATGTTCAGTGCCTCGTCGACGGACTTACCGCGAACGGTGTCCAGGACGCGACGTGCCTTCATCGGAGTAACGCGGACGAAGCGCGCAGTTGCGCGTGCAGAAGTAATGTCGTTGCTCATGGCTTATCGACGTCCCTTCTTGTCATCCTTGACGTGACCCTTGAAGGTCTTGGTCGGGGCGAATTCGCCCAGCTTGTGGCCGACCATAGAGTCATCCACGAACACCGGCACGTGCTTGCGACCGTCGTGAACGGCGAAGGTGTGGCCGATGAAATCGGGGAGAATCGTGGAGCGGCGAGACCAGGTCTTGATGACCTGCTTGGTGCCCTTCTCGTTCTGTGCATCGACCTTCGCGAGGAGGTGCTCATCGACGAACGGGCCCTTCTTAAGGCTGCGTGGCATTCTCAGTTCCCTCCTTAGCGCTTCTTATTCTTGTTGGTACGACGGCGACGAACGATCAGCTGGTCGCTCGGACGGTTCGGCTTACGGGTGCGGCCTTCCTTCTGGCCCCACGGGGAAACCGGGTGGCGACCACCGGAGGTCTTACCCTCACCACCACCGTGCGGGTGGTCGACCGGGTTCATGACAACACCGCGGACAGTCGGGCGCCAGCCCTTCCAGCGCATACGGCCGGCCTTGCCCCAACGGATGTTGATCTGATCCTGGTTTCCGACCTCACCGACGGTTGCACGGCAACGTGCGTCGACGCGGCGGATCTCAGAGGACGGCATACGCAGAACTGCGTACTTGCCTTCCTTACCGAGAAGCTGAATAGAAGCACCAGCAGAACGTGCCAGCTGTGCACCAGCGCCCGGCTTGAGCTCCACGCAGTGAATAGTGGAACCGGTCGGGATGTTGCGCAGCGGCAGGTTGTTACCAACCTTGATGTCGGCATTAGCGCCGGACTCAACAATGGCACCCTGCTTCAGGTTCTTCGGAGCGATGATGTAGCGCTTCTCACCGTCTGCATAGTGCAGCAGTGCGATGTTGGCGGTACGGTTCGGGTCGTACTCGATGTGAGCGACCTTTGCCGGAATGCCGTCCTTGTCATTACGACGGAAGTCGATGACACGGTACTGGCGCTTGTGTCCGCCACCCTTGTGGCGAGTGGTGATGTGACCGTGAACGTTACGGCCACCAGTCTTCGACAGCGGGCGCAGCAGAGACTTCTCAGGAGTCGAGCGAGTAATCTCGCTGAACTCGGAGACGGAGCTCTGGCGGCGACCCGGCGTAGTCGGCTTGTACTTACGAATAGCCATACTTTTGCTCTTCCTTAACTTCCTCGTCGGCTAGCGGCTAGGCTGCCGAACCGCCGAAGATGTCGATGGGATCGCTGCCGGCCGCGAGAGTCACGTAGGCGCGCTTGGTGTTCTTGCGCTTGCCGTAGCCGGTGCGGGAACGCTTGCGCTTGCCCTCACGGTTGAGGGTGTTGACGGAAGCGACCTTGGCACCGAAAATCTCCTGGACCGCGATCTTGATCTGGGTCTTGTTAGCGTCGGTGTGGACCAGGAACGTGTAAACGCCCTGCTCCATGAGTCCGTAGGACTTCTCAGACACTACCGGTGCAACAATGATGTCGCGGGGATCTGCGATGGTAGCCATTACTTCTCCTCCTTACCGGCGGTGCGAGTGATGAAGTCATTGAGTGCCTGAACGGCGAAGATGACGTCATCGGCCTTCAGAACGTCGTAGGTGTTCAGCTGATCCTCAGACAGGATGTGGACACCTGGCAGGTTACGAACCGACTTCCACGAGTTGACGTCCTCGCGCGGCAGAACGACGAGCACGTTGCGGCGCTCAGTCAGACGCTCGACGAAAGTACGAGCTGCCTTGGTGGACGGGGTCTGGCCTGGGACCAGTTCCTCGACAACGTGGATGCGGTCGTGGCGAGCACGGTCAGAGAGTGCGCCGCGCAGAGCAGCTGCAATCATCTTCTTCGGGGTGCGCTGGCTGTAGTCGCGCGGCACCGGGCCGTGGACAACGCCACCGCCGGTCCAGTGCGGAGCACGGATCGAACCCTGACGAGCGCGACCGGTACCCTTCTGGCGCCACGGCTTGCGGCCACCGCCGCGAACCTCACCGCGGGTCTTGACCTTGTGGGTGCCCTGGCGAGCTGCTGCACGCTGTGCGACAACAACCTGGTGCATCAGGGCGATGGACACCTCCGCGTCGAACACGGAAGCAGGAAGCTCAACCGAACCGTTCACGCCGCCTTCAGCGGTGTGTACGTCTAGCTTGAGGTTGGTCATGCGTGAGCACCACCCTTCGTGGCAGTCTTAACAACCAGCAGGCCGCCGCGTGCACCCGGAACTGCGCCCTTGATGAGCAGCAGGTTCGCGTCAGCGTCAACCTTCTGGATCTTCAGGTTCTGGGTCGTGACCCGGTCGTTACCCATGCGGCCTGCCATGCGCTTGCCCTTGAAGACGCGTCCTGGCGTGGCGCAAGCGCCAATGCCACCAACACGACGGTGAGCAGCCTGGTTACCGTGAGCAGCACCCTGGCCAGCAAAGCCGTGGCGCTTCATACCACCGGCGAAGCCGTGGCCCTTAGAGGTACCAGTGACGTCGACGTACTCAATTTCGCCAAAGATGTCGACACCAACGGACTGGCCGACCTCGTAAGAGGAAGCGTCCGGGGTGCGAATCTCAACGCTGTGGCGACGCGGGGTCACACCGGCCTTCTTGAAGTGGCCGGCCTCCGGCTTGTTGACCTTACGCGGGTCAATTTCGCCGTATGCAATCTGGACGGCGTCGTAGCCGTCGGTTTCCTTAGTGCGCACCTGAGTCACTACGCACGGCCCAGCCTCAACGACGGTAACCGGAACAACGCGGTTCTCCTCGTCGAAGATCTGAGTCATACCGAGCTTCGTGCCCAGGATGCCCTTGATCTCGTTTTCACTCATTTATCTTGTCTCCGCTACCAAAAGTCCAGGATCACTGAATGTTCACATCGACACTTGCCGGAAGGTCAATGCGCATAAGTGCATCGACGGTCTTCGGCGTTGGATCGAGAATGTCGATCAGACGCTTGTGAGTGCGCATCTCGAAGTGCTCGCGCGAGTCCTTGTACTTGTGCGGCGAACGGATGACGCAGTAAACGTTCTTTTCGGTTGGCAACGGCACTGGGCCAACGACGCGTGCACCCGTACGGGTAACGGTCTCCACGATCTTTCGCGCAGAAGCGTCGATAGCCTCGTGGTCGTAGGCCTTGAGCCTGATGCGGATCTTCTGTCCGGCCACGCTTGTCCTCTCCTCGGTCGGCGCGCCCCAATTAAAGGGGCGTCGACCCTGTCAATGTTTCTCGACGCCGTCAGCAACTATGGCCAGCGCCAGAAATTAAAACTGGGTTGTGTATTACTTCAAAGCGATTTCGTCTTCGATCGTCATGGCAAATTAACTAATGGCCATGACCCGAGCGGACGAATAACGCCTTGCACTCAAATCCCAGTGGAAAACAAGTCCCCCTCGTGGGGCTCTTCATTTTGCCTACTGCCGCTGTTAATTTGCCATGCCACCTCCGACCCCCGCGGTCGGGCGTGTCGCCCTTTTTCTCCGTGAGGCACGATGGGAACAAAGTCCCTACGTGGTCATGCTCGCCTTACCATAGGCGCTAAGTCCAATTTCGTATTGGTTCCCCGCTGGGCCTGATACAACAATTGGCGCGAACGCCTTTGTTAAAGCAACCTCCGTATTAAAGCACGTCCGCACTACGAATGTAAAATCATGATTCCAAAGTGCAACGTACATCACACCCATTACGGCACAATCTGCTTGACGACGGCTATTGCGCCGTCCCCACCCCGTCTAGTGTCGGCTATGTACAGATACAAAAAATCCCGACTTCCGCTTACGCGGAGTCGGGATTTTTAATACCTAGTTAAGGCACTTCCCTGAGGGGAAGAACGACCTTACTTGATGATCTTGGTAACGCGGCCAGCGCCGACGGTGCGGCCACCCTCGCGGATTGCGAAGCGCAGGCCCTCGTCCATTGCGACCGGCTGAATCAGCTTGACAGCCATATCAACGTTGTCGCCCGGCATGACCATCTCGGTGCCCTCTGGCAGGGTCACAACACCGGTAACGTCGGTGGTACGGAAGTAGAACTGCGGACGGTAGTTGTTGAAGAACGGGGTGTGACGGCCGCCCTCATCCTTGGACAGGATGTAGACGGAGCCCTCGAACTCGGTGTGCGGGGTGTAAGCGCCCGGCTTAGCAACAATCTGACCGCGCTCGATGTCCTCGCGCTTGATACCGCGGAGCAGCAGACCACAGTTGTCGCCAGCCTCAGCGGAATCGAGCAGCTTGCGGAACATCTCGATACCGGTAACGGTGGTCTTCTGGGACTTCTCCTTGATGCCCAGAATCTCGACCTCGTCGTTGACGTTCAGAACACCGCGCTCAACACGACCGGTAGCAACGGTACCGCGACCGGTAATGGTGAAGATGTCCTCAATCGGCATCAGGAACGGCTTGTCGGTCTCGCGGACCGGGTCCGGGATGTTGTCGTCACAAGCCTGCATGAGCTCGACGATGGACTCTGCCCACTTCTCGTCGCCCTCAAGAGCCTTCAGAGCGGAGATGTGAACAATCGGAGCCTCTTCATCGTAGTCCTGCTCAGCAAGAAGCTCGCGAATCTCCATCTCGACGAGCTCGATGATCTCTTCATCGTCAACCATGTCGCACTTGTTCAGAGCAACGAGGATGTACGGAACGCCAACCTGACGAGCCAGGAGAACGTGCTCACGGGTCTGCGGCATCGGACCGTCGGTAGCAGCGACAACCAGAATCGCGCCGTCCATCTGAGCAGCACCGGTGATCATGTTCTTGATGTAGTCAGCGTGGCCCGGAGCGTCGACGTGAGCGTAGTGACGCTTCTCGGTCTGGTACTCAACGTGCGAGACGTTGATGGTAATACCGCGCTCCCGCTCTTCCGGCGCCTTGTCAATAGCGTCGAAAGCGAACGACTCGTTCAGGTCCGGGTACTTGTCAGCCAGAACCTTGGTGATAGCGGCGGTAGTGGTGGTCTTACCGTGGTCAACGTGACCAATGGTACCGATGTTGACGTGCGGCTTCGTACGCTCGAACTTCGCCTTTGCCACTTTTAGTCCTCCTGGAGGTCTAGGTGGCCACGACTCTCGCAGCCACAATTTTGTGGTCACTCAATCCGCCTTCACAACAACAGAAGTCTTCAAGCTGTTCGCTTACGACTTCGGCTCGTGCGCGCGCAAAAGAGCACTATTCTTTCACTGTGCCAGTTACTCGATACTAGGGCAGGATACTGGAGTTTTCCAAACCAGACCAACCCCCTAGTTAAGGGTGGGTAACGGCCAGCAACTCACATCGTCATTTACCTGCATAAATGCTGGATATTTGAACAGCAATCTAAAATCGTCCAACGATATGAATTGCGAGCAGCTACCCCCTGGAGCTTGCCTGTACTGACACACGCCAACAGTCTGACGATGTCTCAGCACAGTCAAAGCTAAAGGGAATCTATTAAAGCTGCAGACTCTCGCACTGCGCCCTCTAACGAGAGTGACAGTGCAGTGCGTGCAGGGATGGGGTCAGCTCTGATTGAGTGCCCCACCCTACCGGCGCGATTTAAGCGCCAGTACGAGCTGCAATGATCTCCTCGGCCACGGAGCTCGGAACCTCAGCGTAGGAGTCGAAGATCATGGTGTAGTTAGCGCGACCCTGGGTCTTGGAGCGCAGGTCACCAACGTAGCCGAACATCTCGGACAGCGGAACCAGAGCCTTGACAGCCTTGACGCCGGTGCGGTCTTCCATGGAGTTGACCTGGCCACGACGGGAGTTGATGTCACCGATAACTTCGCCCATGTACTCTTCCGGAGTAATGACCTCAACGGCCATCATCGGCTCGAGCAGGACCGGCTTAGCCTTCTGAACAGCTTCCTTCATAGCCTGCTGACCAGCGATCTTGAAGGCCATTTCAGAGGAGTCAACTTCGTGGTAAGCACCATCGAGCAGGGTTGCCTTGATGTTCACCAGCGGGTAGCCAGCCAGGGTACCGTACTGCATTGCGTCCTGAATACCAGCGTCGACAGACGGGATGTATTCCTTCGGAACACGACCACCAGTGACCTCGTTGACAAACTTGTAAGTGGTGGACTCGCCCTCTTCCACCTCGTCAGTAGCCGGAGCGTACGGCTCCAGAGCAATGATGACGCGGGCGAACTGACCCGAACCACCGGTCTGCTTCTTGTGGGTGTACTCGAACTTCTCGACCGGCTTGCGGATGGTCTCGCGGTAAGCAACCTGCGGGTTACCAATATTTGCTTCGACCTTGAACTCGCGCTTCATACGGTCAACCAGGACGTCGAGGTGGAGCTCGCCCATACCGCCGATAACGGTCTGGCCGGTTTCCTCATCCAGGTGAACAGTGAAGGTCGGATCCTCTTCAGCCAGACGCTGAATAGCGGTACTCAGCTTCTCCTGGTCGGCCTTGGACTTCGGCTCAATAGCAACGTCGATAACCGGATCCGGGAAGGACATGGACTCCAGAACAATCGGAGCATCCTGTGCACACAGGGTGTCACCGGTGGTGGTGTCCTTCAGACCAATGAAGGCGTAGATGTTACCTGCCACTGCCTCGTCAACAGGGTTCTCCTTGTTGGCGTGCATCTGGAACAGCTTACCGACGCGCTCCTTCTTGTCCTTCGTGGCGTTCAGGACCTGCTGGCCAGGCTCCACGCGACCGGAGTAAACGCGGACGAAGGTCAGCTTGCCGAAGAACGGGTGAGCAGCAATCTTGAATGCGAGAGCGGAGAACGGCTCATCCTTCGATGGCTTACGGACCATATCGACGTCCTCGTCGCCCATCTGGTGGCCGTGAACTTCACCGATGTCCAGCGGATTCGGCAGGAAGTCAATGACAGCGTCGAGCAGCGGCTCAACACCCTTGTTCTTGTAAGCGGTACCACAGTAGACCGGGTAAACCTCAGAGTTCAGGACCATCTTGCGGATGGCGCCCTTGATCTCGTCCATGGTCAGCTCTTCGCCACCGAAGTACTTCTCCATGAGCTCCTCGTCGGACTCAGCGACGGTCTCAATGAGCTTCTCACGGTACTCGTTAGCCTTGTCGACCATGTCCGCCGGAATCTCCTCGACCTGCGCAGGAGTGCCGATCTCAACCTTGCCCGGCCACATGAGGGCCTTCATCTCCAGCAGGTCAACAACGCCGTCGAAGTCATCCTCAGCGCCAATCGGCAGCTGCATAACCAACGGCTTAGCACCGAGGCGGTCAACGATGGTGCCAACGGTGTAGTAGAAGTCAGCGCCCAGCTTGTCCATCTTGTTGACGAAGCAAATACGCGGGACATCGTACTTCTGAGCCTGACGCCAAACCTGCTCAGACTGCGGCTCGACACCTTCCTTACCGTCGAAGACTGCGACGGCACCGTCGAGCACACGCAGGGAACGCTCAACCTCAACGGTGAAGTCGACGTGGCCCGGGGTATCGATGATGTTGATCTGGTTGTCGTTCCAGAAACAGGTCACAGCAGCGGAGGTAATGGTGATACCGCGCTCCTTCTCCTGCTCCATCCAGTCGGTTGTGGACGCACCATCGTGAGTCTCGCCGACCTTGCGGTTAATACCCGTGTAGTACAGGATGCGCTCGGTCGTAGTCGTCTTACCAGCATCGATGTGCGCCATGATGCCGATGTTGCGGACCTTGTGGAGGTCCTTCTTAACGGGAAGTGCACCTTCAGCCACTTGATTCCCCACTCGTTTCAAATCGGTTTGGCGGTGAGACTCAATCACGGGATTGCAATTGGCCGTCAAATCCGCCGTCGGTCGGGTTTGCTTTATCTATAATGCCACCGTCTTGGCGCGAAGTCGCGCCGTGACGTACACCTATTGCGTAAATTCTACGCAAGACATCGGGTGTAAGCGCCGGGCTGGCCCCTATTGAGTGACCCTTAAAGATCTGTGGACCGCGACCGACGCGCGCCGTTGACATACCGGCAGCTGCTTTACGACGGTGACCACTCGCAGCCTCCGTCGATAAGCGATTACCAGCGGTAGTGAGCGAATGCGCGGTTAGCTTCCGCCATCTTGTGAGTGTCCTCACGACGCTTGACGGATGCACCCAGGCCGTTGGATGCATCAAGGATCTCGTTAGCGAGACGCTCGGTCATGGTGTTCTCACGGCGCTGACGGGAGAACATCAGCAGCCAGCGCAGTGCCAGCGTGGTGCCGCGGCCCGGGCGAACCTCGACCGGGACCTGGTAGGTGGCGCCACCAACACGGCGGGAACGAACCTCAAGAGCCGGCTTGACGTTCTCGATTGCGCGCTTCAGAGTCAGCACCGGATCAGTACCGGTCTTCTCTTCGCACATCTCAAGTGCACCGTAGACGATGCGCTCTGCAGTCGACTTCTTACCGTCGATCAGAACCTTGTTGACCAGCTGCGACACCAGAGGGGAGCCGTAGACCGGGTCGTTGACGACAGGACGCTTCTGTACTGGGCCCTTACGTGGCATGGCTTACTTCTCCTTCTTTGCGCCGTAGCGGGAACGAGCCTGCTTGCGGTCCTTGACGCCCTGGGTGTCAAGGGAACCACGGACGATCTTGTAGCGGACACCCGGGAGGTCCTTAACACGACCACCGCGAACGAGCACCATGGAGTGCTCCTGCAGGTTGTGGCCCTCACCCGGAATGTAAGCCGAAACCTCGACACCGGAGGTCAGGCGAACACGAGCGACCTTACGAAGAGCCGAGTTCGGCTTCTTCGGGGTGGTGGTGTAAACACGGGTGCAAACGCCGCGGCGCTGAGGGGAACCCTTCAGAGCTGCGGTTGCAACCTTAGCCTTCTTGTCATGGCGGCCCTTGCGGACCAGCTGCTGAATAGTGGGCATGAAGCCTCTTTCTGTTTTCAATCCTCGCTGGACATTCTCACGACCGATGCCAACCGCAGCGGAGTAACCACCTTCCGTGTGAATGCATCACAAGAAAAGTTATTACTCATCCAGTGGTGAGCCCATCGGTTGAACGCAAGAAATGGAGGGATTTTGAACGTGCGAAACCCAGTCAGCCGCTCTCGCTGGCCTACTGGGTAATGTCTCAAGTTCCCAATTCTTTTCTGGGATCGTTGTATAACAGTACGCGAGCTGCGGGTTTAGTCCAAACACCCTGGTAATGGCCTATAAATTTCAAGCACTTTGAGCGCTTGTGGGCTTGGTGATCAAATTTTTGGGTGTTCAGCACGGCGCGCCTCGCCCCAAAAGACGCAGACGTTACTATGCCGGTTTGAATCGATAACTCGGCCGATTCTGCCGTCCGTTCGGTTTGCCCATAGTACTGTCCTGCATCAGCACTGGAGAAACTTAATCGCCATGTTCACCACAGGCGAATGCCTTCTTCATTGCCAGCAGTGTACTGGCAGCGTATAGGTGGGGACATGTCTAAGAAGGTTATTGTCATTGGCGGCCACGGCAAGGTGGCCCAAATCGCTACTCCCCTACTTATCGACGATGGCTACGAGGTCACGTCTGTTATTCGCAACCCCGACCAGGTTCCGGATATCGAGGCTCTCGGCGCCACACCAGCCGTTTACGACATCGCCAGTCTCTCGACCGAACAGTTTGCGGACCTTCTCAGCGGGCACGACGCTGTGATTTGGTCCGCCGGCGCTGGTGGAGGTTCACCAGAACGGACGTACGCGATCGACCGCGACGCAGCTATTACTTCGATTGCCGCAGCCGAGCAGGCTGGCGTTAAGCGCTACGTGATGGTCTCTTACTTTGGTGCGGGCCACGACCATGGCGTTCCAGAGGATCACAGCTTCTTTGCCTATGCCGAGTCCAAGGCTGCAGCCGACGAAGCGCTGCGCGCTTCAAACCTGGAATGGACCATTCTCGGCCCGAGTGCGCTCACGCTCAACGAGGGCCAGGATTCCATCGACACCACGGCGGACAAGGCAGGCGAGGTCGCTCGTGCGACCGTTGCCAATGTCATCGCGCAGACCGTGTTCAACGAGGCTACCGTTGGTCGCATGATTAACTTCAACGAGGGCAACACTCCGATTGCAGAGGCTCTCAAGATGTAGAGGAGGGAGGCCGGGACGGGCCCCTAGCCCTCCCTCCCCTGCCCCTGCCTCTGTTCCTATCGCCTTTCTTCAGTCTCCAGCCGAGTTTTCCAGTTGGGTTGCCTCGACAAAGAAAAATCCTCCGGCACGACCGTGACGAACTAGCAATCCGCTAGTAAGCCACAACTGTGCCGGAGGATTTTTCCGGTTGCCACCTAACAGTTAGCGCACGAAGCCCCAACTGTCAGGCGAGGTGCTTTGCCAGACAGTGACCGAGGGAATTCTCCCGCTCCCCCAGCCGCTGCCGCAAAGCTATTGATTTCTACTCGAAGGTTCCGATGTCATCCAGCGGAACTGCGGAACCGACCTGATCGATGCCGTAGGTGTCCTCGGCACCGTAGAAGCCCTCGCCGAAGGAAGCGAACGGGGCGGCTGCCTGGCGGGCAGCTTCCTCAGTCGGCTCAACCGTGATGTTGCGGTAGCGCGAGATACCCGTACCAGCCGGGATCAGCTTACCGATGATCACGTTCTCCTTCAGGCCGATGAGCTTATCCGAGCGCTTGTTGATAGCGGCGTCGGTAAGCACGCGCGTCGTCTCCTGGAAGGAGGCGGCGGACAGCCAGGACTCGGTGGCCAGCGATGCCTTGGTAATACCCATCAGCACGCGACGGCCTTCGATGACGCTGCCACCGGAGGCGACAATCTCGCGGTTCTTCGCCATGACCGTGGAGCGCTCGACCAGTGCACCTGGCAGCAGTTCGGAGTCACCTGGCTTAGACACAATCACGCGGCGCAGCATCTGGCTGACGATAACCTCGATGTGCTTGTCGTGAATGGCCACACCCTGATCACGGTAGACCGACTGGACTTCCTCGATGAGGTGGCGCTGGACGCCTCGGCGGCCCAGAACCTCGAGGACCTCGTGCGGATCGGCAGCGCCCTTGAGCAGCTGCTGACCCTTGACCACGTGGTCACCATCGCGGATGGCGCGACGACGGCCATCGACAGTGATTTCAGCCAGGCCCTGACGCTTGGACAGCTTGTCGTAAACAACCTCGTCTTCGCTGTTGGCATCCGGGATGAGGGTGAGCGTGTAGAAGTGCTCGTCCTCCTCCAGGCGCACGCGACCGTTTTCGCGGACCAGCGGAGCCTTGTTCTTCGGCACGCGGGCCTCAAACAGCTCCTGGACACGCGGCAGACCACCGGTAATGTCGCCACCGACACCACCCTGGTGGAACGTACGCATGGTCAGCTGGGTACCCGGCTCACCAATGGACTGCGCAGCAACAATACCGACAGCCTCTCCGATGTCGACCAGCTTGCCGGTTGCCATCGAGCGACCGTAGCACTTGGCACAGACACCGGTTGCGGTGGAACAGGTCAGAACCGAGCGGACCTTGACTTCCTTGACACCGTGGCTGAGAGCCAGGGTGATGTGGTCGTCGTTCAGGTCGGTGTCAGCCGCGATAAGGACATTGCCCTCAGCGTCGGTGACATCGGCTGCCAGCACACGAGCAATCGCGGCGGTCTCGACATACTTCGCACGACGGATCTCGCCGGTCGGGTTGCCGGCTGCGTCCAGAACATCCTCGCCGATCTCGACAATGACACCATCGTGGGTGCCACAGTCCTCTTCGCGAACGATGACGTCCTGCGCAACGTCGACCAGACGACGGGTCAGGTAACCCGAGTCAGCGGTACGAAGCGCGGTATCGGCCAGACCCTTACGGGAACCGTGCGAGTTGTTGAAGTACTCGAGAACCGACAGGCCTTCGCGGAAGGAGGTCTTAATCGGACGGGTGATGTATTCACCACGCGGGTTCGTAACCATGCCCTTCATGCCGGCCAGCGAGTGAATCTGGCCCATGTTACCGGCAGCACCCGACTTCACGATCATCGGAATCGGGTTGTCATCAGGGTACAGAGCCTCGACCTTTTCACCGACCTCAGCCGTCGCGGCCTTCCACAGGTTAACCAGCGACTCGTGACGCTCAGCAGCCGAGAGCTTACCGCGGCGGAACTTCTTCTCCACCGTGGCGGCCTTCTCTTCGTAGCCGTTCAGGATCTCCCGCTTGTTCGGGAGAACCAGCACGTCAGACATAGCAATGGTGACACCAGAACGGGTAGCCCAGTAGAAACCAGCATCCTTGAGCTTGTCGACGGTCTGAGCGACCGTGATCATCGGGTACTTGGCAGCCAAGTCGTTGATGATCGCAGCCTGCGGCTTCTTAGCCATAACGCCTTCGACGTATGGGTAGTTCCACGGCAGCAGGTCGTTGAACATAACGCGGCCCAGCGTGGTCGAAGCCAGCCAAGTATCGCCCTTGTTCCAACCGTCTGGGAACTGCTCGGCCTCAATCTCAGCCGGCGGACGCAGGTGGCTGATGCGAACCTTAATCGGGCTCTGCAGGCCAATTGCACCGCGGTCGTAAGCCATGATGGCCTCGGCCGGGCTGGTGTAAATACCCTGCTCCGGTGCGTCCTCGGTGGCATCCTGGTGGCCACCCGGCAGCTCCGGCTTCTCCAGCGTCAGGAAGTACAGGCCAGTGACCATATCCAGACGCGGCATAGCCAGCGGCTTACCGGAAGCCGGTGACAGAATGTTGTTCGAGGACAGCATCAGGACACGAGCCTCGGCCTGTGCTTCAGCGGACAGCGGCAGGTGGACTGCCATCTGGTCACCGTCGAAGTCAGCATTGAAAGCTTCACATGCCAGTGGGTGCAGCTGAATTGCCTTACCCTCAACCAGGACCGGCTCGAACGCCTGAATACCCAGGCGGTGCAGCGTAGGTGCACGGTTCAGCAGGACCGGGTGTCCGGTAATGACATCTTCGAGGACGTCCCAGACCTCTGGGCGCTGACGCTCAACCATGCGCTTTGCGCTCTTGATGTTCTGCGCGTAGCTCTTGGCCACGAGCTCCTTCATCACGAACGGCTTGAACAGCTCGAGAGCCATCAGCTTCGGCAGACCACACTGGTGCAGCTTCAGCTGCGGGCCGACGATAATAACCGAACGGCCGGAGTAGTCAACACGCTTACCCAGCAGGTTCTGACGGAAACGACCCTGCTTACCCTTGAGCAGGTCGCTCAGGGACTTCAGCGGGCGGTTACCCGGACCAGTGACCGGGCGGCCACGACGCCCGTTGTCGAACAGTGCGTCAACGGATTCCTGAAGCATGCGCTTCTCGTTGTTGACGATGATCTCCGGAGCGCCGAGGTCGATCATGCGCTTCAGGCGGTTGTTGCGGTTGATGACACGACGGTAGAGGTCGTTCAAGTCCGAGGTCGCAAAGCGGCCACCGTCGAGCTGCACCATCGGGCGCAGCTCCGGCGGAATCACCGGGATGCAGTCAAGCACCATAGCGGCCGGGTCGTTGCCGGACTGCAGGAATGCAGTGACAACCTTCAGGCGCTTGAGGGCGCGCATCTTCTTCTGTCCCTTGCCGTCGCGAATAATCTCGCGCAGCTCCTCGGCCTCCTTGGCCAGGTCGAAGTTGCGGATCAGGGTCTGAATAGCCTCAGCACCCATACCACCGGTGAAGTAGTCCTCGTAGCGGTCGACGAGCTCGGTGTAAATACCCTCGTCGATAATCATCTGCTTCGGCTCGAGCTTGATGAAGGTGTTCCAAATCTCATCGAGACGATCCAGCTCGCGCTGGGCGCGCTCACGGATGTGGCGCATCTCGCGCTCGGCTGCAGACTGAACCTTCTTGCGGGCGTCAGCCTTGGCACCGGCTGCCTCGAGCTCAGCCAGATCCTCTTCCAGGGTCTGGGCGCGCTCGGCCAGCTCCTGGTCGCGGTCGTCCTCAACCAGCTTCTTGTCCACGAGCATGTCTGCTTCGAGGGTTTCCTGGTCGTTGTGGCGAGCCTCTTCATCCACAGAAGTGATGATGTTGGCAGCGAAGTAGATGATCTTTTCCAGATCCTTCGGAGCCAAGTCGAGCAGGTAGCCGAGGCGGGACGGCACACCCTTGAAGTACCAGATGTGAGTGACCGGAGCGGCCAGCTCAATGTGGCCCATGCGCTCACGGCGAACCTTCGACTTGGTCACCTCAACGCCACAGCGTTCACAGATGATGCCCTTGAAGCGAACGCGCTTGTACTTACCACAAGCACACTCCCAGTCACGGGTCGGGCCGAAGATACGCTCACAGAAAAGGCCATCCTTTTCCGGCTTCAGCGTACGGTAGTTAATCGTCTCGGGCTTCTTGACCTCACCGCGAGACCAGCGGCGGATGTCGTCGGCGGTAGCGAGCCCAATCCGGAGCTCGTCAAAGTTGTTGACGTCGAGCACCTGTTTTCCCTTTCCCTCCGCATCGAAGTAATGCGGAAACCAAATTCTCTGCGGAGGTTTTTGTACGTTGTCGTCTGTGTTGGGTTATTCGCGAGTTAGGGCTTCCCGACCCTGATACTCACGCAATGTTTCGTCGTTAAGCGAGAAACTATGCGGAGTCAGCGTCGGAACGCTCATCGCGGGACAGGTTAATGCCGAGGGATGCGGTCGCGTGGTCGAGTTCCTCATCGTCGGAGGAGCCCAACTCAACCGGAACGCCGTCGGCCGAAAGGACCTCAACGTTCAGGCAGAGCGACTGCAGTTCCTTCAGAAGCACCTTGAACGACTCCGGAATACCCGGATCCGGAATGTTGTCGCCCTTCACGATTGCCTCGTAGACCTTGACGCGGCCAACCACGTCATCGGACTTGATGGTGAGCAGCTCCTGCAGGGTGTAGGCAGCGCCGTATGCCTGCATTGCCCACACCTCCATCTCACCGAAGCGCTGACCACCGAACTGGGCCTTACCACCCAGCGGCTGCTGGGTAATCATGGAGTACGGACCGGTGGAACGAGCGTGAATCTTCTCGTCGACCAGGTGGTGCAGCTTCAGCATGTACATGTAGCCCACCGAAACCGGGAACGGGAACTTCTCGCCAGAGCGGCCGTCGAACAGCGTGGCCTTACCGTCAGCGTTGACCAGCACCTCGCCGTCACGGTTCGGGCGGGACGACGCGAGCAGACCAGCGAGCTCCTCGTTCTCAGCACCGTCGAACACTGGGGTTGCGACCAGGGAGTCGGACGGAACGTCGTGCAGGTCTGCCGGAAGACGCTTAGCCCAATCCGGGTCGCCCTCAATGCTCCAGCCGGCCTTCGCCAGCCAGCCGAGGTGAACCTCGAGGACCTGGCCGATGTTCATACGACGCGGAACACCGTGGGTGTTCAGAATGATGTCGACCGGGGTGCCGTCCGGCAGGAACGGCATGTCCTCCTGCGGCAGGATCTTGCCGATAACACCCTTGTTACCGTGGCGACCTGCCATCTTGTCGCCGTCCTGGATCTTGCGCTTCTGCGCAACGTAGACGCGGACCATCTCGTTGACACCCGGTGCCAGGTCGTCATCGTCTTCACGGGAGAAGACGCGGACGCCGATGACCTTGCCGGACTCACCGTGCGGAACACGCATGGAGGTGTCACGGACCTCGCGGGACTTCTCGCCGAAGATAGCGCGCAGCAGGCGCTCCTCCGGAGTCAGCTCAGTCTCGCCCTTCGGCGTGGTCTTAGCGACCAGGATGTCACCGTCGCGAACGTCGGCACCGATGCGGACGATACCGCGGTCATCCAGATCCTTCAGCATCTCCTCGGATGCGTTCGGGATGTCACGGGTGATTTCCTCCGGACCCAGCTTGGTGTCGCGGGCATCAATCTCGTGCTCCTCGATGTGAATCGAGGTCAGGATGTCCTCCTCAACCATGCGCTGGTTCAGGATGATGGCGTCCTCGTAGTTGTGTCCTTCCCACGGCATGAATGCCACGAGCAGGTTCTTACCAAGTGCCATCTCACCGTTGTCGGTACCCGGACCGTCAGCGATGACCTGGCCGGCCTCAACACGCTGGCCTTCGTCAACCAGAGGCTTCTGGTTGTAGCAGGTGCCCTGGTTGGTGCGTTCAAACTTGCGCAGCAGGTAGGTGTGGCGCTGGCCCTCATCATCCATGATGGTGATGAAGTCTGCCGACACGGTCTCGACCACACCGGTGGCCGAAGCGACAATGACATCGCCGGCGTCGTAAGCAGCACGCTGCTCCATACCAGTACCGACGAACGGAGCCTCCGAACGCAGCAGCGGCACAGCCTGGCGCTGCATGTTCGCACCCATCAGGGCACGGTTAGCGTCGTCGTGCTCGAGGAACGGAATCATGGCGGTAGCCACGGAGACCATCTGACGCGGGGAAACATCGAGGTAGTCGACCTCATCGGCGCGGACGGACTCGACGTCACCACCCTTCTTACGAACAGACAGGGTCTCCTGAACGAAGTGGCCGTTCTCGTCGATCGGGGTGTTGGCCTGCGCGACGACGTAGCGGTCTTCCTCATCAGCGGTGAGGTAGTCGACCTCATCGGTGATGACACCATCGCGGACGCGACGGTACGGAGTCTCAATGAAACCGAACGGGTTCACGCGTGCGTAGCAGGACAGCGAACCAATCAGACCAATGTTCGGACCCTCTGGGGTCTCAATTGGGCACATACGACCGTAGTGGGACGGGTGAACGTCTCGAACCTCAAGGCCAGCACGGTCACGGGTCAGACCACCCGGGCCCAGTGCGGACAGACGACGCTTGTGGGTCAGACCCGACAGCGAGTTGTTCTGGTCCATGAACTGGGACAGCTGGGAAGTACCGAAGAACTCACGGATAGCCGCGGAAACCGGGCGCACGTTAATCAGGGTGGTCGGCTGGATCGACTCCACGTCCTGAGTGGTCATGCGCTCACGAACCACGCGTTCCATGCGGGACAGCCCCACGCGGACCTGGTTCTGAATCAGCTCGCCTACGGTACGCAGACGACGGTTACCGAAGTGGTCGATATCGTCGGTCTCAACCGGGATTTCGACACCTTCCGGCGAGGTCATAACATTCTCGCCGTCGTGCAGGCGCACAAGGTATTCGATGGTGGTAGCAATATCCTGCTCGGTCAGAACCATCTCGCCGGAGGCATCAGCGCCCAGACCCAGCTTGCGGTTGACCTTGTAGCGACCGACCTTAGCCAGGTCGTAGCGCTTCGGCTTGAAGAAGTTGTTCTCCAGCAGAGCCAGCGCGGACTCGCGCGTCGGCGGCTCACCCGGGCGCTGCTTGCGGTAAATCTCCAGCAGAGCCTCGTCGGTGTTTGCAACACCGTCCTTCTCCAGGGTGGCCATCATGATCTCAGAGAAGCCGAAGCGCTCCTTGATCTCCTCGGTGGTCCAGCCGAAAGCCTTCAGCAGAACCGTGACCGGCTGGCGACGCTTACGGTCAATACGAACGCCGACGGTGTCCCGCTTGTCGACGTCGAACTCCAGCCACGCACCGCGCGACGGAATAATCTTCACCGAGTGCAGCGGGCGCTCGGTGGACTTGTCGATGGTCTCATCGAAGTAGACGCCCGGAGAGCGCACCAGCTGAGAAACAACGACACGCTCAGTTCCGTTGACGATGAACGTACCCTTGTCCGTCATCATCGGGAAGTCACCGATGAAGACGGTCTGGCTCTTAATCTCACCGGTCTCGCGGTTGGTGAACTCCGCGGTGACGTAGAGGGGAGCCGAGTAGTTGATGTCCTTATCCTTGGACTCATCCACGGTGTTCTTGACGGAGTCGAACCATGGGTCCGACAGCGTCAGGGACATCTTCTGGGAGTAGTCCTCGATCGGAGAGAGCTCTTCTAGAATATCTTCGAGACCGCTGGTAACCCGAGCGTCTTCTCCGAGCTCCTCCTGGCGACGAGCACGCCACTCAGGCGTGCCAATGAGCCATGCGAAAGACTCACGCTGCAGGTCGAGCAGACCAGGAACCGCAATCGGCTCCTGAATCTTTGCAAACGAGTACCTCTTCGAAGCTCCGGGAATACCGGTTACTGCCTTGGTCTGGCGGGAGACTGCCAAGATGCGTCCTTCCAGCACCTCACGCGGTGGAGCACACCGGCAACCGGTGGTGCGCTCCGCCCGCTTGGTTTATACGCGATTCAAGTTGCAGGAATTATTTCTGTTGCGCACCGGGATACTTTGCGTCTAACCTTTGGTCACACACGAAAGTGATTCCCCCGCCACTTGGCCTCCAAGACCAGCCTTTAAAGGCGAGCCCCGAGCCCTAACGGCGGCGCCGCAGCAACTCCTTTAACAGCTAGATGCACGAAAAACGGTGCTACATAATAGCCCCGCGCTCCGAGCGCAAACTATAAAAGAGCTGGCGACAGATACACTAATTCCAGCGCAACGATTTAGCCTATATCAAAAACTGGCAGTTGTCTAGTACAACTTGACAAATCGGGCGTGTCGCATTCACCCGTTACCGATATAACGATGAGGCCTGGGCGCTATGGCCGTCGTAAAGCGTTACTCTGCTTTACGACGGGTCGAAGGACGCACGATGCCCACGATTGCGATGAATACCAGAATTGAACCGGACGCAATGAGGCCGATTGACCACGGCTCTAGAGCTGGGCGCTGGAAATTCTGTATTGCGCCAAAGAGAAGCTGATTGGAAAGGCCTTCGTCCATCTTGCCGTTGAAGCGCAGGTAGTCCATGATCGGCTCGCCGTCGCGGGTCTCCCACCAAAGGTGGATGTCCTCGGCCATATCGATGACCGAGCCAGACTTCGGCTCAACCCACAAATCACGGGTGCCCTGGTACTGGAGGAAGCCGGACTTGTCATCCTGGGTTAGCTGAGAGACATAAGAACGGTACTTCTGGGCGAGATTCGTCTTCTCAATGTCCTGACGGAAATGCAAGACACGGTTACCACCGCGCTCCTCTTCCCCGACAAACTTTGCCGGCAAGGAATCGTGGAGGAGATCATCAAAGATCAGGTATTCCTTTTCCTCCGTGTCGGCCGGGAGCTTCACCCAGTTCCCCTCGAAAGCCACTGACCGTGGAACGCCCGCCATGCGGTCGACAAGCGTCGCAGGAGCCAGCGCCTCGCCGGTGAGTCGGTCGATGGTAACTGTCCAGATATTGGCCTCGATAAGCTCCGTCAGCGGGTCGGTGCCGATAACCTCAGGGGGAAGCTCACGCATTTCAGTCACGCCGACGCGGAGCGAAACCTTGTCCGCATCCGCGGGTTCGATGAGCACGCCGTGAAGCTGTCGCTGCAGCGGCGAGTGCACTTCTTCCCGCTTGCCCTCTTCGTTAATCCTGGTGGATACGCCGTCTTCCGCCCGCAGGGTATACGACACCGGCGGCAGGTCAAGCGGCATTTTGGGATCAACATTGAGCACTTTGGGCAGCAAAATGCCAGCAGCAAGCAGTGCGGTGCCTAGACCCAACAGAAGGATAGACAAAATTCTCGGCCGTGAGAGCATGTTAGATACTTTACAGGCCAATAAGGGTAATCAAGACAATGAGTGGGCTGGTTTTTGCCTCAACTCCCTGTGACGGGTGAGATTAGTGAGGTTTTGCCCGGGTCAGGCGGGTTAGCAAAGGCCCCAGAAACAAAAGAACCGCCAACGCCGGGCACGAAGCCCAGAATTGGCGGTCATAATTGGTAGCTTTAGGCCACTACCGGGGCCGAGGCAAGTAATTGAATTACTTGAGGGCAACCTTTGCGCCAGCCTCTTCCAGCTTAGCCTTAGCAGCCTCAGCGTCGTCCTTGGAAGCACCCTCCAGGATAGCCTTCGGAGCGGACTCAACCATCTCCTTAGCCTCCTTCAGGCCCAGGCCGGAGACGATCTCGCGGACAGCCTTAATAACGCCGATCTTCTTAGCGCCAGCGTCCTCGAGGACGACGTCGAACTCGTCCTTCTCCTCAGCAGCAGCCTCGCCGCCAGCAGCGCCTGCAGCAGCAACTGCAACCGGAGCAGCAGCGGTAACGTCGAACTCTTCCTCGAAAGCCTTCTTGAACTCGGTGAGCTCAACGAGGGTCATTTCCTTGAAAGCCTCGAGCAGTTCCTCAGTGGTGTACTTAGCCATGGATATTCTCCTATGAGTGTGGTGCGGCCGCTCCCCTCAGAGATCCCTGGGGTCGAAGCCGTCAAAGTGATATTGAAAAGTTTTTCGCGTGATTTAGTTCGCGTAGATCGCGAGCCGCTCGGGATTACTTCTTTTCCTCGAGTGCCGCAGCAAGGCGGGCAACCGAGGAGGTCGGAGCGTCGAGCAGGCCAGCGACGTTCGCCAGAACGCCATTGAAGGCACCAGCCAGCTTTGCCAGCGTGGTCTCACGGTTATCCATATCCGCAAGAGCCTCGAACTGTGCTGCATCCATTGCAGCACCGTCCATGTAGCCGCCCTTGATCACGAGGTTCTTGTTGTCACCGGCGAACTTCTTAATCGCCTTAGCCGCATCCACAGCCTCGCCCTTGATGAAGGCGACTGCAGTCGGGCCGTTCAGGTGCTCATCAAGACCCTCAATCCCTGCCTCGTCGGCAGCGATCTTGATCATGGTGTTCTTGGCGACGGAGTACTTAACATCAGCACCGAGGGCGCGACGCAGTTCCGTGATTTCCGCAACGGACAGGCCGCGGTACTCAGTCAGCACGATAGCGTTGGACTCTTCGACGTCCTGCTTCAGCGCTGCAACAGCTGCAATCTTCTCAGCATTTGCTGCCATGTGTACTCTCGCCTCCTTCCTGGTCTTTGCAATTTTCCGCTCGGCCAAGTAAAGGATTCTGTTGCGCAAATACAACAAACGCCCCAATCCTCGCACAAGGATGGGGCGCACAATTCTTGTGGCATGTTCCGCTTCAACTCCGCCGACCGCAAGGACAACAGGTGAAGTCAAACTGCGCAAGCGCTTCCAAGTCCTCCTGCGTGGGCCGCTCACTGTATTCCTACAATGAAACCTTCAATCCGCTTCTTTCAAAGCGAATGACCGACGGTCTTCGGTGAAACTTGAGTACCAACCTCCATCTTCCCAACTCGATGTTGGTACCGATTGGAAGCCGGTCAAACTTCGTGAAGAAACTTTATACCAGACCCTGGCAATTAACCAAATCGCCTATCCAAACCGCGCCGGACCTGGCTCTCCGAAGCGGCCGAACTCCAGGTCCTTCTCACGTTGCTGGACAATCATCTCGAGCTCGGCAAAGTACGCATTCAGGTCGTCGTCGGCAAGCCAGAGCACTTGGTCGGCGTAGTCGAGCACCACGCGCACCATGTCGTCGGGATGTGCGTCCAATCTGGCGGCGTCGAGAATATCCACGGTGAGTGTCAGTGCCACGCGCACAACCGGCGGGATCTGCGATGCCAGGCACTGCTGCGCCACGACATTACGCAGCTCGACGGCCTCCATCCGCGCGATGATGCGCAACAGCCGCACGACCACGACCTGCGCCGCCCGAGCTTGTAGAGCTTCCTCCTCACTCATCCCCGGAAGCACCACAGAGTCCTGGATATTGCGGCGAAGGACCTCAGCTACGCGCTCGTCCTCCCCTAGCCCCGTCAGTACCTCGCCCAGCAGAGTCTGTCCCGCGATGCGCAGGCAGGGCATGTCATAGGCGTCGTCGCCCAACGAGTCGAGATACGAGATGAGCTGCGGTTCAATAATTCCGGAACCGTCGTCGAGCTGCGCCAGGCGATTAATCTCGCCGAGCGCCTCCAGCCCTTCTTCGGGTTCCAAAATTAACGTCATAGTCGCGATTTTAAGCAACAAACTTTGGCTGTGAGTCCATTTCGCCTGGATTAGTTGTTTGGATTAGCAATTCGCTTTACGACGTCTACCGCGCCCAAGCCCCCACCGCGCTATCGATACCCCTTATGCCAATGCAAAACCGCCACCTCACACACTCTGGAAAGTGCGCGCGGCGGCGGTTTTAAAGAGCTTTGCTCAGAGTCACTCTCGAGTGACTCGTGAAGAGCACACTCGCCTATCGGCTGATGCTGATTTAGGCGGTGTAGTCCTTGATCACGCTGGTGTCAACCGGGATGCCCGGGCCGTTGGTGGCGGAGACGGTGATCTTCTTCAGGTACTTACCCTTAGCAGCGGACGGCTTGAGGCGCATCAGCTCGTCGATAAGCGCACCGTAGTTCTCGGCCAGCTTCTCAGCGTCGAAGGAAGCCTTACCGATAACAGCCTGCAGGTTTGCAGCCTTGTCGACGCGGAAGGAAATCTTACCGCCCTTGATCTCGGTGACAGCCTTAGCGACATCCGGGGTAACGGTGCCGGTCTTCGGGTTCGGCATCAGACCACGCGGGCCGAGGATACGAGCCACGCGGCCAACCTTGGCCATCTGGTCCGGGGTAGCGATAGCAGCGTCGAAGTCGGTCCAGCCGCCCTGAATCTTCTCGATCAGCTCCTCGGAACCGACGAAGTCAGCGCCGGCCTCTTCAGCCTTGGTGGCGTTCTCGCCAGCAGCGAAGACGACAACGCGGACGGTCTTACCGGTGCCGTTCGGCAGGGAGACAGTGCCGCGAACCAGCTGGTCAGCCTTGCGCGGGTCAACGCCCAGGCGGATGGCAACGTCGATGGTGGCGTCGTAGTTCTTGGAGGAGGTCTCCTTGGCCAGGTTAGCGGCCTCGAGCGGAGAGTAGATGCGGCCGGCGTCGATCTTCTCGGCGGCGGCGCGGTATGCCTTAGAGTTCTTGCTCATGAAAAGTCCAATCTCAATTAAGTGAAATGGTTGGATTGTGGTGTGTAGCGGGCCGAAGCTGGCCCTACCACTTGATGAAGGAGCAGCTAAACGCTGACGGTTTACTTTGCGCCCTCGACGGTGATGCCCATGGAGCGAGCGGTACCGGCGATGATGCGTGCACCCATCTCGATGTCGTTAGCGTTCAGGTCCGGCTTCTTCAGCTCGGCGATTTCCTTGCACTGCTCCCAGGTCACGGAACCGACCTTGTTGGTGTGCGGAACGCCAGAGCCCTTCTGAATGCCAGCGGCCTTCAGCAGCAGCTTAGCTGCCGGCGGGGTCTTCAGAACGAAGGTGAAGGAGCGGTCTTCGTAGACAGAGATTTCAACCGGGACAACGTTGCCACGCTGGTTCTCAGTTGCTGCGTTGTAAGCCTTGCAGAACTCCATGATGTTGACACCATGAGCACCCAGTGCCGGACCAACCGGCGGAGCCGGGTTAGCCTGACCAGCCTGAATCTGCAGCTTAATAATCGCAGAAAGCTTCTTCTTCGGAGCCATCGGATTAACCTACTTCCTAGTTACCGGGGCACGCCGCCCCGATGAAAAGGCGACTCACCCCGTCCGGATGCCGACGCTTTACGACGACCCTTGCGCCCTCGACCATCATGGCCGCTGGCGCTGGTCATCGAGTTGGTGCCAGCCACCGGGGATACGAATTACTTGGCGCATCTGTGCTCAAGGCACAAAAATGCACGCCTGGCTACGTTACCGCAGCGTATGGCGTGCATCAAAATCCGTTACCGGATTGGTTGCGCGAGCGAGCTAGCTGGTGCCTTGCTCGGCGCTTGGCTTGGCGGTGCTCTCCGCTTGGCTCTGCGCCTGGCTTGAGGTCGGGCCTAGTTCAGCTTCTCGACCTCATCGATGCCCAGCTCGACCGGGGTCTCACGGCCGAAGATGGAAACCAGAGCCTTCATGCGGCCGGTGTCCGGGTCGATCTCGGAGATGGTCGCAGCCACAGATGCGAACGGACCGGACAGGATGGTGACGGACTCGCCGACCTCGTAGTCGATGGCGACGGCCTTCTTCTCCGCCTGCGGCGCCGCTGCGACAGCCAGCTCACCGTCGGCGTTTGCAGCTTCCTCAGCGGCGTCCGCGGTGATGGTCTCCTTCGGCATGAGGAACTTAGCGACCTCGCGAATCTTGACCTTGGACGGCTGGCCCTCGCTACCGACGAAGGAAGTAACACCCGGGGTGTCGCGGACGACGGACCAGGACGGGTCATCCAGGCTCATACGAACCAGAACGTAGCCCGGCAGCAGCTTGCGCTTAACGATCTTCTTCTTGCCGTCGTCCTTGCGCTCTTCGACTTCCTCAACCGGAACGATGACCTCGTGGATCTGCTCATCGACACCCATGGTCTGGGCGCGCATTTCCAGGTTGGTCTTCACCTTGTTCTCGTAGCCGGAGTAGCACTGGATGATGTACCAGTCGCCCGGACGACGCTTGAGCTCACGCTGGAACTCGCGCAGGCGCTTACGGTACTCGGCATCTGCGTCAGCAGCTGCCTGTGCCTCAGCGTCAGCGGCAGTCTCCTCTGCCGGCGCTGCTTCTGCTGCAGCAGAGTCAGCTGCGGCTGCGTCGGCTGCGGCTGCGGCTGCACCCTCGGCCGGAGCTTCTACCTGAGCCGGTGCGTCCTGCGCATCCTGCTCAGTTGCGGCAGCATCCGCGGACTGGGCGTCGGAGAAAATATTCTGACCATCATTCATGTCGTGCTAACCCCTCTTGTATCTACATCAACGGTTCGCGACATTGGCATCTTCGCCTAAAGAGCCTTAAGAGCCAATATGCCATCCGCAATCAATTCGCACAGCCAGACACCAGCTGCGCTAACGAATAATCCCGCCGTCCGGAACTCGGAGGCGGGATGAAAAGCATCACTGCGAAACAGTATAACCGATTACTTACCCAACACCGATCGGACACCCAGACCGGCCAGCGTGTCCACGCCCCACACGAGAGCAATCATGGCAATCAGGAACAGGATCACGATGATGCTGTAGGTGACCATCTGGCGGCCGGTCGGCCAAATCACCTTGCGCAGCTCGTCAACAACCTGCTTGATGAAAACCAAAGGGTTACGAGTCGAAAGCTCGTTGGTCTCCTTCTCACGCGCAGGCTTCTTCGCCACGGTGGTCTGCGCGCCCGTCGCCTGGCGCTTACCGGACGGGCGAGCCGCCGCCTGGAAAGTCTGGTTTTCCTCAGACACGATGCTCCTTCGCTACTTCGTGCATATGAGACCTAAAGATACTGCACAGTGAAACTCAAACGTGAATTCTTCAAGGGCAAACTCCGGGGAAGTTCTCCGGAGCCAAGCCCCCACTGTGCAGAGCAAGTCTGGTTCAGTGCGTAAATTCTAGCCGATAATCCACACTATCGAAGAAATGCCCTTCGTGGGAACCGCAGGCTTCGAGATTCGATTCTGACAACCCCAAAGAGCTACGGGCTGCTCGCTCGGGCTGCTCGCTGGGGCTGCAAATGTGAAACTGTATGGGTTTATGACACTTTCAAGCCATTTTTCGAGCCATTTTTGTCATAAACGCAGTCAGTAACTCGCATTGCCCCACCGCCACCGAACATAAACGAAAAACCCGCCACCCAGACGCATTTTCATACGCCCTGGATGACGGGTACTTGCAGGGGCGACAGGACTCGAACCTGCAACCTGCGGTTTTGGAGACCGCTGCTCTACCAATTGAGCCACGCCCCTTCACCACCAGCGAAAGAACTTTTCAGTCCTTAGCTGACAATGTCCCACCTTACTGCATTGCTGCATAATCAAGGCGGGGTTCGACGAACATCACTGTCCGTAGTAGCGATGGGGGGGATCGAACCCCCGACCTCACGATTATGAGTCGTGCGCTCTCACCATCTGAGCTACATCGCCCCTATTCTCTACCGGACATAAGTCCGTATAAAAGAACAGAGCCCCCTGACAGAATCGAACTGTCGACCTTTTCCTTACCATGGAAACGCTCTGCCGACTGAGCTAAGGGGGCATCAGCATCCGTTGAACTCAGCACGTAACTCCGTGGCCAATTGTTGACCGCTTTGTTTCGTTCTGTGCTCTCCGTGAAGCCTTGCAAAGATTAACCCGAAATCACCACTAAGCACAAATCAGCAGGTAGGCAGCGGTATTTCTTGTCATGTTTGCAGACATTTGGCGCGCACTTATGGATAATCTATTCACTTATCGATGAGCCCCAGCGGAACCATAAGTGAATAGCTCATCGATGAGTGGCTGACCTCTAACTCGAGCCCCTGCCCCGCTTAATCCAGAGCCCCTCACTCGAGCCCCTACCCCAAACCCCTGCCCCGCATCGGGTTAAGTAAAGAAAAGTGTGTCCGCATGCCACCATAACCCCAGACCACACACCACAAATCACCAAAGAATAGCT
>NZ_JASPJI010000028.1:0-26860 GCF_030232285.1 Corynebacterium sp. MSK047
CACTACATCTTGCGGTGCTTGATCCACTCCGGACAGCTGCAGGGGAAGATCAACGCACTCTAAAAACGGAAGAGCCGCCAAACCGCTCCGAGTGCACTGGCCGGATTTCGGGCTCGATATCGGTCTCGCCTTCTCGCAATGGAATGAACAGCGAGTAGACCGTATTAGCCAACGAGTCTCGCTCGGCCTGTTCGTCATTCTTGCTGCTCAGGTAAATCTCCTCATGCTGCTCTTCGGTCAGCATTAGTTGTGTGGCATTGCACTGCGGATCGCAATCCACATAGAGTACTCGTTTATCCTGACGAGCAAAATAGTGGGCGACATTGGTGGAAAGAGTGGTCTTCCCCACCCCACCCTTGTTGTTGAAGAAACTGAGTGTCCGCATCGGGCTTCCTATTTACGTAAAAACAGTCTCCCGATTGTATAAGACCTGAAGCCCACTCAAGTAACCTCACAGTGACAGGTCACACCCGACCATACAAGTGTTCCACCTCAGCCCCATACCCCCCTTACCTTTGCACGTCGAAACTCTCAATCACGACATCATCAGCACCGTCTTCGCCCTTGAGGTACACACCCCATTCAACGACGCGAGACATGCTCCGCACTGCTTCGTGCGGCGAATTGAAGGCAAGTGCCAGACCAACCTCGCCCCTATCCCAACGCGGCGGCGTATAAGTACCGTTTTCTTTACTCTCTCGAATCCAATCTCGATTGCGATCATCAAACGCAGTAATCAGTACTGCACCACGGTTTAGTGCCCTGTCCGGGGACAAATCAAATGGTTCCGGCTGGTCAAATTCTTCGAACGGCGCGCGCAAGTAATTTGAGTAATCGTCCAGATCATTAGTTCGGGGCCTCAACACAGAATGTCCACTAGCGATACTCTGCATGATGTAGGTGTACTTACGGTCAGTACCAGTTATGTCGTGCCGGTTTTCACGACGGCTACGTGCTACGAGAGGAACTGGGAATGGAATTCCAGGAACCTCAACGGTATCGGCATTTTTCGACAACAGCGGCAGCAAAACCGCAACTTCTCTGAAGTCCGATTCATCTACACTTGCATGCCTACCATCGCCCATCAGCCCACGCAAATACTTAATGTGCGGATTGACAATGTTCTCCTTGTATTTGGAGCCCTCATACCACTTCATCGTGTCAAGAAGTTTCACAAATTTATCGGCTGGCATAGTACCCGCATAGAATTTCCTGTTACCAGCAGCAGCAAACAGATTTCCTGAACGGATACCTTCAAGTCGGAAGTAGGCCATTTTCACGATTTCAGGACGTAGAGCCTTCATCAGCGGAATGCCTACATTAATGAAGTTCTGCGCCAGAACATCACGATCCTTCGAGTCAGGGATGGAGTTAAGTTCCACTACATTTGGAGCTGCTGCGCTCGATCGAATGAAAGCGTTGAACATCTTGTTCGCACTTGTGGGCTTCAGGTCGGGCAATGACTGACGTACTAGTGGGGCGATGCGACTCGGAGTAAGCCGGTTTTCTGAGTCGAGCGGCTCTTTCACATACACCTTGATGTTGTCCCGGAAGACTTCTTCATCGTGCATTGCTGCTTCGAAAAGCTCAACCAGATCCCGTGGAGCATATAGTCGAACCAGGTCCTGATACCCCTTTCGGAATCCGAACCAGCGACCAGTCTGCATCAATGTATCTGCGCTTCCCGCACGACGACGGAAGTATGAAATAGTTAGACCTTCAACGGTATAACCACGGGAGAGCTGAGCTCCACCGACGAGGATTTTCCACACGGGGCCGGCTTCAAAGTTCGGGCTTTCTTTCCCCTTAGTATCGACCTGTAAGATTGGGCTACCCGCAGCTTGTACACCGGTCATCATCTCCGCATACGCCTCATTAATGTAAGGCCGAAGTTCTGCATAGCTACCCGGAATTGCATACGCCTCGTTGTAACGATCGACCTGCATTACCGGTAACAAGTCCCTCTCAAAAAGCCTCTTCATCGAGGCATTAGAGCGGCCCAGGTTGTATGCCCGCTTCTTCCAAATTTCCTCGAGAACCTGTTTTCCATCGGTATGAATATCAGTCCCGACTCCTTCGTGAACAAGCATCGTGTGGTGCTTAAAGGTCAAACCCTTATGCTTCTTCTCTCGGAATTTCTTAATTGCTCCTGTTAGGACAAACATGTCCAGGGCTTCTTCAAGTTCCTTCGCTCTCTCTTCTTCAAAAGAGGCTTCTTCCGAAAAAGACTCACAAGCAGCGAGGTCTCGGATAAAGGCTTTACTTTGAGAGGTTTCGAGAGTGGCTTCTTCAGGGTCGTCTGCGAAATCCATCCGGTCGTGGAACCATTTTGCGCCTCGGTATGCCGGTGGTTCGTTCAGCATCAGAACATAGTGACGCGGGTAGAGGTCGACGGGATCAGACGGGTCGACAAATACATTGGCGAATGGTGTCGCAGTATATCCAACGTACTGTGACCGAGGACAATTACTCAACAGCTCAGTAATTTGTGCGTTAACTGCAGTACGCTCTCGCTCTTCTTCAGCAGTGCGCTTCTTCGGGTTTTTGGTGTTAATCGAGGCCTGGTCGGACTCATCATCAATGACGAGAACTGGAAGATGCAATAAATCGTCGTTCAACCGCGCTGCTCTACGCAGGTCCGAATTGAGGTTTCGGAGGACCGACGCATTCTTCTTCACCACAGCAATTAGACACGGCATATTGTCAAGATTGTCCGGGTGATGGACCGGTTTCGACTTATCCGGACGTTCGATTTCAATAGCGCTCGTGCCAGTGCGCCGATAATCACGCACAGAGGTGGTGACCCGCTTTATGCGCGGAAATCCTTTTTGACCATAGGCCGGACCATGGCTGACAAAGGCACTGCCCTTCTCTTCCCACTCGCGATCCCACTCTTCATCACCGTTGAAGTATGTCTCGTCCTTGCGTTCCTTCGCAGTTAGATCATCCTCGTCCAAGCCGCTGAGAACAGATTCTCGACCACAGAGTTCCTTATCAAGACGCCTTTGGGTCTGTTCACGGAGATTGTCCATGGTGCCGGCGAGAATGATAATAAACCGATAACCTGCATCAATTGCCTTAGCAGCCACCGCGGTGAAGTTTGCAGTTTTGCCACTCTGCACATATCCCACCACTAGGCCACGCGAAGACAAGTAGTGCGGCTGCTTTGGATCCTCGATACGCCGCAATACTTCAGTGGCCTGCGTACCAACGGTGTCAATCGACGCAGCGTCCCAGCCATTTCGACTCAGCACTCGAACGTAGTCATCCCAGTAGTTGGAGTGCTCCTGTGGCCGCTGAGGGGTGTACCACTCTTTGAAGTTTTCTTCGATAATGACTGTCGGATCCGGCTGAGGGAGGCGCTCACGAATCAGCTGAGAAAAATCGCTCAAGTCGAGCTGGTCAATCACCCATTCAATTCGCTCATCACTTTTAGCTGTTGTCTGAGTCGAAGGCTTCAGAACGTCTTCATCGGCATTAATCGCAGCGACGATAAAAGTCATAAGTGGCTGTATTTCTTCATCCGTTGCTTCGCTGATGAAGTTGCGAATCGAAGTCGAATCGACAACCAGTCCTTCCATAAGCACCAAACGCTGCTGCAAGCCCGCATAGAGAACTAGATTCGAGGCGTTAAGCACCTTTGCAATTGATTCTTTAATCTGACTAAAGTCCATGAGTCCTCCGTGGGCTCGACAATACTGCTTCTTAGCTATAAAGGGTTGTTCTGTTCCCGTTGCTCTTCAGCTGCCGTGGCGAGAATCTTCGACCACAACTCAATATTTGCCCGACTCTTCGCCGTTCGCTTAGACGAAGCTGTCTCATTGAAAAGCAAATACACTAATGTTTTTACCAGTGGCGCATCGGTGAAAGTGCGGTTTCCAGCATTTAGCATTTCTCGGTAAAAGCTGTTCAGGTAAACCGTTGACTCAGTAGAGTCAACCGATACAAACTCGCCGACTTCTAAGTCTGCCCATTGCACGTTGACAGGATCTCCGCTTTTCAGCGGAGCATAATCCTCAATCGCTGCCTTGACTGCCGGTGCCAACCCCCGGCCTCCTTCGGCAATTGGTGTGGCCTTGCCAGAGTGCCGATTTGATAGGTGCAAGACTTCAGCGGCATCCGTACAAACGTCCTCAAACGTGTCGCCGGATCCGTCATCTGCCCGCAGAGATTCCACAAACCGGTGGAAGCCTTCATTAAGCCGAACTGCTCCTTTTTGTGGACTAACGACGATATATCGTTCGACAACTCGTGGGTCGTCGATAACTAGCCGCAGCAACTTAAGCTCTTTTCGGGCTTCCCTAAAACCGCTCCATCCGCCCTGAGTAATTAGGCGATTGGCCATGTATACATAAAGCCCCTGATGCCCGAGCTCGTCTCTTCCTTCTAGTAAGAACTGATCTGTCTTAGATCTATTTGTCCAAATGTGAGCTGTTACGCCAGGCGCGCCTTTTTGCCCACCGACTGTGAGAGTCCTCGGGTAGGCCTGGTTGCCTGACTTGCGATACCCGCAGGGGTCTATCGCTTTTATTTCAGGATTCGGCACCGGCTCATCACCATCGTAGATGGTAAACATCTTGATTGTGACTCGGTTTGACTTTAAGTATCGGTGATAACGGATACCAAGATGTTGGCGAATCTTCTCAATAGTCGACGAAAGAAAGGCTAACCCCTCAGTCTCGTCGGCCCCCTGATAGACCGTAGATAAATCGTTCCACACAATGGTTGTACCGTGCTTAAGCCCAACAATCCGATCTCGAAGATTCCAAATTTCAGTCAAGGATTGCTGACGAAGCACGCCGGCTGTGAAGGTCTGCTTCTTCAGCTGGATGCCGTTAGCAAATTGTCCTTTCACGCGAGAAGTAACAGTCACTAGATTGGCATTGGCATACGAACCTTCCTTTAGCCCCATCCCATAGATGCCAATGTTGCTCTTAGCCTTAGCTTCGTGGCCACCGAGACGAAGGACGCGCTTCATTTTGGCAAAGTCCATGCCCACGCCGTCATCATGTACGGCTATCTGAACGAGCCGGAATCCTTCGACATGGAACACGATGCGAATATTCTTCGCTTCAGCATCAATTGAGTTGTCCACCAATTCGTCAAGGCCGGTGCGAATGTCGTGATTAGCGCCCAACGCATGCTGAATCTGCTCTGACGGATCAAGCTGTATTGTCGCCTCAATGTCCGTGTTAACTCCTCGCCCACTCATTTACTTGTGTGACCTCTACTTTCACGCATCCAACCCATCCACAATCCGCACAGTCTCCATAGCAACTCGCACCACTCTCCCAATCAGATCCACGATGTAACGCGGGTTCCCTACCTCGTCAGCCCAATCGTTCGGATCGTTAACGATGCCGGAGGCTTTGTCCTTCTTGACCTGATAACGATCAATCAGCCATGCGACGGCCGAGCGCGAGCCCAACATGTACTCGTCCGCTTCCGCAGGAATACCCGAAATAGTCACGCGCTTGTTGTAAATCAACTTCGTCACGTCATCGACATTCTTACCCGTCTCCGGATCCTTGCGTTTTGCCCACTTCATCTTGAGCACACGCCAGGTCTCCCGGTCAGACTCATCACCCTTAACCTGAATATCCAATGGCCACGGTTCCACAGACTCGTAGCCCACGTGTAGGTCCATCAGCTCTTGGCCCGCAGCAGCATACTTGTCGAACTCCACACGTGTCGACGGCGTCTCGATATGCGGCAGCATTTTCTTCAAATCAGCCGCATACTTCGTGCGATAAGCAGGGTCATGCAACTTGCCATACACAAAGTGGAAAATGTCATCGCCGGTAATGTCCGCACCCAGCGCATCGCGATAAACCTTCTTGATTTCATCGGTGATGTTATCCACGCGCACATAACCGTCGACGATTTCACCAATCTCACCGTAGACACTGGTTTCGCCTCGCTTTACGACGCTGTTCTCACCAAACAGCGCACCATCATCGGCCTCTACAGCGGCCCAAGTGAAGCGAGGGAAGAATTGGCCTGCGTTGCTTCCCCACATTGCCAAGTCAGGAATCAAGTCGGTTGCTATCGCAGAGAACGGCTTCGCACTTCCGGGGTTAACGACGTAGAGCCCGGTGTTTTGGTGCGTTGGGGTCGGGAAAATCGACGGGAGCTGATACTGGCGGTGCATTAACTTGGGATCACGGTAGAGCCGCTGTGGAAAGAACGGCCGATAATAAGCTTTCGTAATGAACTGGCCGTTTAGCTCAATCGACTCATTCCTTTGAGCTCTCCTCTGAAGGATGTCCGACCACTTTATTCCGTCTACAAAATGGGTATTATCTTTTAACCAATCTTTAAATGGTACCGGGTCTTCTTCCAGCTGATAGGCCGATAATGCCTTTTTGTAGGTGCCAAGAAATAGCCGCATGCTATTTTGCAGCTGGTTTTTCGAGGAAGAATAAACCCATGAATCACGACTAGTTGCGATACCCGCCGACAGCTTTCCGAAAATTCTCTGAACTGTCTCGTCTTTACTACCAATCGCAGGCCACGTCGTAAACTTCTCAGAGCGTTGATTCAGCCAATCACCTTCCTTATTCGGGGTAATCGTCTGCCAGCCGACGTTCTCCACCGAAGACGTATCTACGATACGGAGTTTTTCCTCCGCTGCCAGGTAATCTCCAATATCCCTATAGTGCAGAGTAAAATCAGATTTTGCAGCATCCTTAATGCCGATTGTCACAGTCACATTAGTGCGAGATCCGGCTCCAAAAACGTTTCCTCCTTCCATACGACGTTGTTCGCCTGCAGTACGTGCATTTCCACGAAGGTTGAAGACATACAAGTCAGTAAAATCCTCGGCCATGGACAATCGCACGCCGTCACCGGTGTTTCCATCAATCCATCCGCCGTTGGAAACAAACGCAACCACGCCCTGATCACCGATACGGTCAGTGGCCCAGCGGAAAGCGCGCAAATACGAGTCATACAACGAGTTCTTCAGTTGCGCGGTGGACTTCGCGGCGTAGGTCTCCGCAATGCGTTTATCCAGGCTCGGATACTTCAGGTTCGCGTTGAGGTCGTTGGCCGACTTCTGCCCAGCTGAATATGGCGGGTTACCAATCACCACGTTGATTGGCGCATTTTTCTGCCGCTCGATGGTGGCGTTGTTCTCCTGGAAAATATGCAGGTCCGGGATGTCCCCTTCCTCATGTATCTGGAAGGTATCAGCCAGCGCAATGTTAGCGAAGGGAACATACTCTGGTGCTGGTTCACCATTGCGAAGCGCTGCTTCTTCGCGGAGAGCATTGTAGGTGGTCTCGATATTCACGGCAGAAACGTAGTAAGCCAGCAACATAATCTCGGTGGCGAAGAGCTCGTTGGCGTACTTACGTGCAAGGTCGTCCGGTTTGATAAGGCCGGACTGCAGAAGGCGAACCGTAAAGGTCGAGGTGCCGGCGAAAGGATCGAGGATACAGACACCTTCGTCGCTAAGCCCCTTGCCGAAGTGCTTCTTAGACACGTCGTCAGCAGCACGCAGAATGAAGTCGACAATTTCAACTGGGGTGTAGACGATGCCCAATGACTCGGCCTGCTTCTTGAAGGCTTTTTGGAAGAAGCGCTCGTAAAGCTCTTTAATCACCTGCTGTTTACCGGAAGCGGACTTCACCTCCGAGGCTCGAACGCGGACTGACTCGTAGAACTTCTCGAGGGACTCGGTTTCGGTATCAAGATTGGCTTCGGAGAGGGCCCCGACCATCTTCTCCATAACCTGAGCCACGGGGTTATGGGTGATGAAGTCGTGGTTCTCGAAAAGCGCGTTGAAAACCGGAGCTGTAATGAGGTGCTGCGAGAGCATCGAAATAGCATCATCTTCGCTGATACCGTCGTTGAGGTTATTGCGGAGCCCCTCGACAAAGCTATCGAAATCTGCGCGGAGGGTGGCATCGGCACCGTCGACAAGCGCTTTGATGCGCGTAATTTGGTTTTCCGCGATAGTAGCGACGTCGTCCGCCCAATCCTCCCAATATGTGCGGGTGCCGACCTTGTCGACGAGCTTGGTGTAAATCGCTTCTTGCCACTCTTCCAGAGAGAACAGTGCGAGCTGCTGAGTTAGCTCATCGTTATCGGCCCAAGGCTGCGGGTTTTTCACCGACTCGGCTTCGGCCTCGTTAATGGCATCGGTGGGAGAAGCGTTCTCAGAATCGGTGTCGGAGCCAGATTTCTGGGAATCCTTTTTGCCGATGTGGTCGACTTCGATTGGCAACTCTTCAGCAGGATTCGTTTCGTTCAACGCGATGGAATTGACCTTGGCATTGAAGCGGTCATCATGCGCCCGCAATGCATTCAGGATCTGCCAAACGACCTTGAAACGTGCGTTGTCATTGAGCGCCTGTGCTGGCGAAATATCTGGGGCGACTGCGACCGGAAGAATAATGTAGCCGTAATCCTTTCCTTCAGACTTGCGCATGACGCGGCCGACGGACTGCACCACGTCGACCATGGAATTACGCGGGTTGAAGAAAATCACAGCATCCAGCGCCGGGACATCGACACCTTCGGACAGACACCGGGCATTTGTGAGCACGCGGGTGTGCTGGTCAACGGCTGGCGACTCCAACCAGGAAAGCTTGGTGCCACGCTCAAGAGCGTTCATACTGCCGTCGACATGCTGCGCAGAGATGGAAACATCCACGTTGTGCAGAGAGACATCATTGAGAACTGCTTTTTCTTCGAGCAATTCTCGATGCATGTTCACGAGTTGCGGATAGGAATCAGCAATTGCCTGCGATGTCTTGATGTCACGGGCAAACGCCACAGCACGCTGCATAGGTGCGGCATCTTCATCGAAGCCGCCCTTCTTACCCTGCAGAGAACCGGAGCGCTTTGCTAGGCCATTCCATGCACCAATCATTGCCGAAGCCAGAGTAAGATTGATTTGACTGTTCTGGCTGTGAGCCATGGCATCGGCGGCTACGGACTCGTCAACAGTCATGACGAGAACCTTGTAGTCGGTGAGCAGACCTTTTTCTACGGCTTCGCCGAATCCAAGGCGATAGAACTCTGGG
Organism: Corynebacterium sp. MSK047; assembly: GCF_030232285.1. Lineage (NCBI taxonomy): Bacteria > Bacillati > Actinomycetota > Actinomycetes > Mycobacteriales > Corynebacteriaceae > Corynebacterium > Corynebacterium sp. MSK047. The sequence continues at coordinate 9,033 of NZ_JASPJI010000028.1, forward strand.
CCGTAAATGGCCTCATCATCCATGGAAGCGAGTTCGGCTGAGTGGTCCTGTGCCTTGCCCTTGACTGAATCGTCATACAGACGCGGCGTGGCCGTCATATAGAGGCGCTTATTAGCTTTGATGTAATCGGCATCGTGAATGCGAACGAAATTACTTGCATCTTCACCAGCGAGAGTAATGCCGGTGGTGCGATGTGCCTCGTCGCAAATGACTAGGTCGAAGTCGTCGAGCCCTTGCTGCTGGGCTTCATGAACAGCCGGCAACGACTGATAGGTGGAAAAGACGATGTGGAGCCCCTTGGCCCGCTTGCCGGATTCAAATCGCTGGGCAATTTCAGCGCCGTTGGTTGAGACTGGGACTTCTAGGTCGTAGGTCGCAATATCCTCGGCTTTACGGGAGACCTTCGAGTCAGAACACACAGCAAAAGTGCGCATGTCCAGGCGACCCTGTGCTGTCCATTCCTTGAGAGTTTGCGACAGGAGCGAAATGGATGGCACCAGGAAGAGGATGCGAGCCTTGCCACCGTTTTCCTCAGCTACTCGTTCAGCGAGGCGAAGAGCGGTGAAGGTTTTACCAGTGCCGCAAGCCATGATGAGCTTGCCACGGTCGTGGGTGGCAAATCCAGCCATGGCGCTATCAATAGCTTCTTGCTGGTGTGGGCGGGGCTCGAAGGTTTCGCGCTGGGAGAGATTGATTTGGATTTCGGAGCCGGGGAAAGCGACATCCCAGTTGATCGGGGATTCGGCGATTGCTGCCGTACCGATGCGGCTAGTTGGAATCAGTTGATTAGCTAGAGCTTCTTCCGCGTGCGAGGACCAGTGGTCAGTCGTCGAAATAATGATGCGGCTGCCGAAGTGTTCCGGGCCGGATTCGGTAATAAAGGATCGTCCAGACGCTTCAAAAAATGAATCTAGGTCAGCCTTGGCCAAGCGAGTCGTTGGCATATAGAACTTGCACTGGATGGCTACCCACGTGCCGTCGTCAATGCGACGAGCGACCAAGTCGATGCCGGTGTCCGGCGCTCCCCCGTTGTACTTCCAGTCCGACCAGCGATAGACCTGAACGAACTGAGCTTTCAGAGTTGGGTCGGTGCGGAAATAGTTGACCATGAGCTTCTCGAAAGCGATGCCATACTTCGCCTTCGGCTGATTATCACGGAGTTGCTCAAGGACCTCTGAAAACTTGGACATGCAAGCCATTCTGCACCACGAAACTAATCCCCAAGCGAAAACACCCGAGCCGGGGGTAGCTTACCCTCAATTCCAAGGCCATACCCATAGAAAATAAGAAGTGAGGAGCACATCACTGACGTTTCAAGCCAATAGAGCGACATGTAAGGGTTGAGAGATTACAAAAACAACATCCAAAAATGAAGGCTATCTCCTAAGCGAAGCTTAGAACCATCGCTGCATCTAAAATAAAACCAAACGACTATATCCTTTGAATACAATTACCCAGATAGGGCCAAACACTTTACCTTAATGACACGGCGTTTGATAAGCCCGAAGACGCCAACCCGCTAATACCGCTATAACTTAAGGACTGGAATAGTTTTGAATTGCAATAGCGGGCTATCCCTATAGATCAGAAATCATTTTTTGAACCAACATATGAACCGAAGTAACTCCACCAAGACCATCAAAGTCAGCGAGCTCTTCCGGACATTCCCTCAACTTCGAAGATATATTCGATACCGCTTGAGAAATCCGATTCACACTAATGGGGAGCTGACTAGCATTCCCCTTCTTATAATTGGAGATGTGAGAATCCAACGCAGTCTTGACTTCAGTCTTCGTAGAGATGCCTGAGACTCCTTGAAAGTGAGCCAAAATCCAAAGCTCAAAGTTTGGAACTGACAACGCAATGTAGCGATTCCTGTGCAACTTTGCCCACTCATACAAATCTAGAATTGCTTCGTCTCTCTCGCCTTCGTCACGATCTAAAACCAACCACGCTTCATCACTGGGTTTCAGGCCTTTCTTCTTGATAAATTCCTCAACTTTTGAAATTGCCGCAGATAACAAACCTTGTGGACTCGAATTATTTCCTGGAAACACAACCGGATAAATTTGGTGATTATATGAAGCAATAGAATTGAAGTAGGCCTGTTCAGTTTCCCCTTCAACGCATATGAGGAGAATCTTCTTCTGATCTAAGGAGTTGGCCCCCTCCCTAGCCAGCGGCCGTCGTGGTCGCCGATCCTTATTAATAGACCTAACCACATTTGCCCCCTTTGCCAATTCAATCACGCCCGGCCTTCATCGGATACGCGGAGATTTCGAATATTCGGAATCCCTCCAAACCTTCCTTCGAGATAGCTCTTACGCAAATCACGATCTTTACGTATCCCCTTAAAGTCAACTAAAGATACAAGACGACTGCTCCCCAATCGACTCTTCTCCATAATCCAAATTTCATCTTTCCGGAAAACATCCAGGTCCATTAATAACAAATCGTGAGTAGTAAACAATAATTGCGCCCGGGTTTCCTCATTACACCTAGACAGAAAACTCTCAAGGATGTTAAGAGTCAGAAGCGTATGGAAACTCCGATCTATCTCATCGATTACCACAATTGGCGGATTCTCACGCTGTGCCAACGCCCAGATCAGGGGATAAATTGCGCCAACCGCTTTGGTTCCGTCGGATTCCTCGCTCCAATTAAAAGGCATGGATGCCCCTTGCCCGGAATGGAGTAGTAAAACCTTCTGGATTTTAATTTCCCCATCCAGGTTTACCGCCTCATATCGCACTCCATCCTGCTCAAAGGTAATTATTTTCCCCGAAGAATCCAAGTCATTTACAATGACACGCCTTTTTTCATCTGGGAGGCTAATATCATCCAATTCGACAGGAACTCGTTTAATATCTTCGATTCCCGCTCCAATATTTTTCATAAAGTCAATACCGGTCTTGGGAAGTGGGACGTATCGATTTTCGGTCAAGAAGCCCGCATATATAGTTACAAGTCGGTTAATCCATTTCCTGAGTGCTAATACATCCCGAATCCCCTGTGTATTGACTTTCTTAAATTGCGCTAACGCAGTCGCAGCCGGAATTTTATGGTCAACAGATGACAAGAAATCGCGAATTTCTCGAGAACCAAACACCTCACCAAGCCGTAGATTTTCTCCTTGTCGCTCGAATACTAATACTTCATCCCGCGAACGTATCTTGACCAACGATTCATCGACAATCATGTCTCGATTATAAGAAATTGTGTATTCATAAATCTGTTCATCTTGAATAAACAAAATCCTAAAGATCGTTGGCCAGGTGCTATATTGTTCGTCTAATTTATATGGTTCATAGGGGAGCCCTGAATCATCTGTGATTGGATTACTTAGAATTCTCCGTAAGGTTGCAAGTGCTGATACAAGGTTTGATTTTCCAGAGGCATTTGCCCCGTACAACCCTGCGACAGGCAAAACTCTTATATTGTATTTTGATTTAACACGTGGTATACGCTGCTTATGCCTTTGTTCTCTTGAAGCAGCCATCGTTAAAATCGTTTCTTCCGAGAAAGATTTATAGTTCGTAACGCCAAATTCGAGCAGCATGGTTTTATCCAATCTCAGGTTTGTAATAACTAGAAACTACGCGCACACATCGTTATTTCATCTTGTCAAAAATATCTGAGAAGTTTATGTGTGTCGGTTCGACCCTATAGTTCAACTACAATGAAGTTAACTCATTACCTTAATTCCGACTCAAGTCCCCAACAACCCCAACGTGCCCCGCAGCGTCAGACACCGCGTCCACACTCTTCACAGCAGAGTCAGACCCCCAGCGCTCGTCAGGCAGAGCACTGATGCCCTTCTTACCGAAGCCGTCAGTGCCCACAACAACGTGCCCAGCCACGTCATCACCAGCACCAAAGCCCTCAGCCAGCGCCACAGCCAGATCCGCCACCAGGCCAGCGCCAAACTCCGGGTCCTCGCCCTTATCAATCGCAGCGCGCGAGACAGTGCCGTGATTACCAACAATCACAATGCCAGCAGCCGGGCGCAGAGTCCCCTCGTCATACTCGACAAAACCAGCACCCTTAAGGGCCTCTAGCAGCAGCTTGCGGTCAGCAGCGGAAGCCCGCTCTCCCCCATCCTTATCCAGCTCCAACACCGGAGCCAATGCCTGGCCAGCCTGACGGCCCGGCTCACGGCGCTCCGGATCCAGCTGCACATCAGCCGGCAGCGAGGTAGAAACCGTGTCCTTCAGCTCGTCTGCACCAGCGGATGAGAGGAACTTATCGGTCAGCTTCAGCACACCAGCATCCGGAGCACCAGCGGCACGCAGGGTCTCGGAAACCCCTGCCAGCTGCTCATCCGTGGCATCAGGAGTGGCGACAACAAGGACCGGCACGTCCTTCAAAGAGTCCTTAACGATCTCCCCGACGATGGGCTCGATGATGCGGTTGGCTTCATCGGCACGCGCTTGCTGGGCGTCAGCACGGGCAACGGCGGCATCGCGCTCAGAGGCGGCACCAGTGCCGAAATCAATGCCAGCACCAGCGGGGTTCAGCACATAAGCACCCAGCGCAGCACCTGCCGCAACACCGAGGGCAGCACCTGTCACACCGGCTGTAAATTTTCCGCTCCTGCGCTTCTTCGCCATCGCCTGTCCCTTTTCCTTTCGCCGGCGCCTCAATCAGCTCTGACAGCCGAAAACTTTTAGGCGCTCATAGTGCTCGAATACCGCTAAAACTACTTAAACAGCCCCTGGAACCACAGTGCGATGGAGTTCCAGGTATCAATCAGATTCTCGCTGACAGAACCATCGCCGGAGGTACCAGCAATAGCGAAGATCACCGCAACGGCGACAAAGATAGCCAGGATTGCCCAGGCCACACCGAAACCACGGCTGTTTACCTGGTAGAGGTCGGCGACCATGCGACCGTCGACAAGCTTCTCCCCGACCTTCAAACGCGACAGCAACGCCGACGGCACGCCGCTCTGATTCTCAGCGTGGTAGATGCTGTCGATGTTCTGCGGGGCGCCGACGGAGACGACCATGTCGGCCTCGTGATGCGCGGCGAATACCAGCGCCAGGTCAGTGGCGGAATCGGACAGCGCCGGGAAGGTCATGGCACCAATGCCGAGGTCCTGGATGCGCTCCAGGCCCACCGCGTGACCGTCCGGGTCGGCAGGCAGAATCACGCAACCAGCGGACCGCAGTGCCTCGGAGTTGATGTTCTCCGGATCGCCGATGATGTAGTCCGGCTCGTACTTCAGGTCGAAGAGCGTGTCGGCGCCTGCATCGACGCCAATCAGCAGCGGTTCGTACTCGCGGATGAAATTCTTCAGATCTTCCAGTGTCTTGCGGTGTCCCTCACCGGGGCTGACCACAACGACCTTGCGGCCGTGCAGTGGCTCTGTCTCGTCCGGAATGCCCAAGCCATCGATGTAGAGCGGAGACTCGGTCTTGGCGAACTCCACCAAGTTGCCGGAGAGCGCCTCCAAGCGGTCGACCATACTGGTGCGCCCCTCATCGAAGGCGCGCTCGAGCTCGTCCTGGTCGACCTCGTCGCCCTGCCCAATCAGGCGGTCACCGTGGTAGAGCTTGCCGTCGTCAAGCCTGCCGTTTTTGCCGTCCTTGAGCTTCTCAAAGACCTCGTCGCCGACGTTCTGCACCATTTCGATGTCGGCGTCGCGCATCATCTGCGGGCCGTAATTCGGCACAAAACCCGTGGTAAAGGCGCCGGTGTTCACCACTGCGGCGACCTTGGCATCAATCAACTGCTGTGCCAGTGGACGCGAGATATCCGGCGCATCGATCACCACGATGTCGCCTTCGCCCATGCGCTTCAGCGCACGCTCCAGGCGGGAACCGTCCCGCACGGTCCCCGAAATGCCAGGAAGATCTTTTTCGTTCCGAGAGAACAGACTCATGGCACTTAGTGAAACATAAGAGCAGCTACTTGGCCGCGAAGGCGCGCCGAGCTTGATCCAGAAGATCTTGCGCATGCGCGCGTCCGGAGTCCGAATCGTCCAAGCCCGCCATCATCCGCGCGAGCTCGTCAATCCGCTCCTCATCGCCCAAGCTCGTCACCTTCGACGACACCGCGCCCGAACGCGCATCCTTGCTGACCACCAAGTGGGTATCCGCAAACGCCGCCACCTGAGGCAAGTGCGTGACGACGATCACCTGGTTATTCACCGCCAACTGCTTCAGGCGCTTGCCAATCTCCACAGCCGCGCGCCCACCAACACCGGCATCGACCTCATCGAAAACCATCGTGTGTCCGGCCTGTCCTTCGGCGAGGACAACTTCCAATGCCAGCATGATGCGGGAGAGCTCACCGCCGGATGCGGAGGAGGCCAGTGGACGCGGCTCGGCACCTTCGTGGGCGCGGAGCTTGAACTCGATGTTGTCCACGCCAGCGGGGCCAAAGGTGTCTGCCTTGGCGATCTCCACCACCAGAGACGTGTGTGGCATGGCCAGGCCCTTGAGCTCCTTGGTCACGGCCTGTTCCAGGTGCTTTGCGGCCTTTGCGCGGGCCTTGGAGAGCTTCCGCGCGGTCGTGCCGAGCTTCTTCTCCGCGGTCTTAATCTCCGCGGTGAGCTTGTCCAGCGCTTCGCCGGAGACATCCAGCGTGGCGAGCTTGCGCTCCGCCTTATCCCGCCAGGCCAAGACACCTGCGATGTCCGGGGCGTACTTGCGGGTGAGGTTCTTGATCTCCACCTGGCGCTGCATGAGCTTGTCCAAGGACTCGGTTTCCTCCGGCAGGCCGGAGAGAAACGCGCCGAGGCCAGCGGAGATCTCGGAGAGCTGGCTGGTCAGTTCATTGAGTTGGTTGGAAAACTCGGTGAGTTCTTCGTCGTCTGCGGCAGCGAGCTCATTCGCGGCGGCGCCGAGGAGTTCGGCGGCACCGGAGTCTCCGGTGGCGGCATCCATGCCGGTCGTGCTCACGGCGGCGGCGCCATCGATGGCGGCCAGCGCCACGGCTGCTGCATCGCGGAGGCCGTCCAGATCCTGCATGCGGCGGATCTGGGAGGCCAGGTCCTGGTCTTCGTCCGGTTCGGGTGAGACTGCGTCGATTTCTTCGATGGCGAAGCTGAGCTGGTCGGCACGCATGGCCAGCTCGCGGCGCTTGGAGGTCTTCTCTTCCAGTTCCTTGACCAGGGCGCGCCAGTGCGCGCGCTGCTGCCGGTAGGTTTCCAGCGTTGGTGCGATGGTGTCGGCATCCATGCGGTCGATGGCCGCACGCTGCTCATCAGCGCTTTGCAGACGCAGCTGATCGTTCTGGCCATGAATGGCAATCAGGCGGGTAGAGACATCCGCCAGTGCCGCAGCCGACGCACTGCGACCGCCAACCCACGCCCGGGAGCGTCCCTTCGCGGAGACCTGACGGGCAAGCAGGTACTCATCATTCTCATCGCGCTCGCCGCCGAGCTCAGCGACCACAGCATCGATGGTGGCCGACTCGTCCTCAGAGAGGTGCTCGGTGGACACGCGACCTTCCACCAACGCCTTGTCTGCGCCGGTGCGCACGCGACCGGCGTCGGCACGCGCGCCACAGAGCAACTTGAGGCTGGTGACCACCATGGTCTTACCCGCACCGGTTTCACCTGTCAGTACGGTCAGGCCTGGGCTGAATTCAAGCGTCGCGTCCGGGATAACGCCGAGGTCGCGGATGGAAATCTCAGTCAGCATGGCGCCTGCAATCAGTCCTTCCCTTGAAGTGTGGGGTCTTGTCTGCCGTGTTTAGGGGCTATTGCGCCTCGGCGGGGCCGCGCCACCCGGACGTCGGCAAGCGGAACTTGTGCACCAGACGATCGGCGAACGGCTGATCGTCCAGACGCACCCAGCGCACCGGCTGCGCGCCGCGCTCGATTTCGATGCGGCTGCCCGGCGGCATAGTGATGTTGCGGAAGCCGTCGAGCACCGCGACCGCCTCGGCGGTGTCGTGGTTGGTCTCAATGGCGATGATCGAATGCGGTGAGATTACCAGCGGGCGGGAGAACAGCGCGTGGGCGTTGTTGGGGACGACCAGCATGGCGTCGAGCTCTGGCCAGAGTACGGGGCCACCTGCGGAAAAGGCATACGCGGTGGAGCCGGTTGGCGTGGAAATCAGCACACCGTCGCAGCCGTAGGAGCTCACCGGGCGACCATCGACTTCCAAGATGACATCCAGCACGCCACGGCGGTTGACGTTTTCGATGCTGACTTCGTTCAGCGCCCACCCGGAGCCGATCACGCGGCCGGTGGTGTCACGGACGGTGGCGCGAATGGTCATGCGATCCTCGATACGCCAGGAACGCTTGATGACGCGGCTAATCGCCTCCGTCATGGACTCCTGCTCCCACTCGGCGAGGAAGCCCACGTGCCCCATGTTGATGCCGAGCACCGGCAGGTCAGCCGAGTGTGCAATGTCTGCGGCGCGCAGGAAGGTACCGTCGCCGCCAAGGACGAGGACGAGTTCGCATCCCGACGCCGCCTGCGGGGAATGCCAGTAACGCGGGTACTTGCCGAGTGTTGGGTGCGCGGCCAGCGCCTCCGGGTTCTTACCGGCCAGCACGCGGATATCGATACCCGCGGCCTCGAGCAGCTCGGCAGCCTCGGCGGCCATTTCCAGGTTGGCGCTGCGGCCGGTGTGCGGGACCAGCAGGATCTCGCGCTTGCCGGCGCTGGTCTTGGGCTTGCTATCCCGTGAGTGAGTCTTCGCGCTAGTCATTGTGCGGCCCCTCCTCAACGGCCTTGGCAATTGCCGCAGCCATAGCCTCATCACCAATATCGCTGGCGCCGCCGTCTTTCACCAGCCACAGGAAGAACTCCACGTTGCCGCTCGGGCCCGGCAGCGGGCTGGCCACGGCTGCACGGAAGGAGAGGCCCAGAGTGCGGGCGTATTCGGCGACTTCCTGGACAACTTCCTGACGCAGCGCATCGCTGCGCACGACACCACCGGAGCCAAGGCGCTCCTTGCCCACTTCAAACTGCGGCTTGACCATTGGCAGCAGGTCAGCGCCCTCGTCGAGGCAGGAGACAATCGCTGGCAGGACCAGCTTCAAAGAAATAAACGACAGGTCGCCGACCATGACATCGGCCGTGCCCCCGAGAATCTCTGGGGTCAGCGTGCGGACGTTAGTTCGGTCGAGCACAACCACCCGTGGGTCATCCTGCAGGCGCCAAATCAGCTGACCGTAGCCGACATCGACGGCGTATACGGTGTCGACATCGCGGCGCAGGCACACATCGGTGAAGCCGCCCGTGGAGGCACCGGCATCCAGCACCTTTCGGCCCTTCAAGTCCAGGCCCTGTGGCTCGAAAGCCTCCAGCGCCCCGAGCAGCTTGTGCGCCCCGCGCGATGCCCAGTTCTCGTCTTCTTCCAGGCCACTGACGCGAATGGACACGTCGCCTGTCACCGCAGTCGCGGGCTTGGAGGCGACAAAGCCACCGACCTCAACTCGGCCGGCTTTAATCATGTCCACTGCCGCCTCACGGGAGCGAGCAATCTTCCTTCGCACCAGCTCCGCATCGAGCCTGCGCTTAGGAGCTTTCTTTGCCACCGCGTTCACTTTCCTTCCCTGCGTGACGAGCCCAGGGCCTCATACAAAATCTCATGCGCCCGCTCGAACTGCGCAACTCTCTCCTGCGGAGTCGGCGCGGGCGCGGACAGTGCGGCCTCAACCTGCTCGCGCACATCCTCCGGAGTTACCTCGCGCGCGCCGGGCATCGCTGCCGGGCTAGGTGCAGGGCTCGGTACAGATGCGGAACCAGGCTTCGGCCCCGGCACAGGACCAGACCCCTGCCCCTGCCCCGGCTTCGGTGCGACCTCACTCATCGGCTATCACTTCCGCCAGGCAGCCAGCGCCGCCTCAGCAGTCGGGCCCTCCGCGCGGACCTGCGCTACCTCGACTGCGCCAGCACGACCAGCCTCAGAGTTCCACACCACATCCACGACCGTCAGCAGAGCCGCCACCGCAGCCTCCGCAGGATTCGCCAACCGGCGATCTTCCGTGTCACCGCCAGAAAGAACGATGACACCGGCCTCCGCGTCGTCGTAACGCGCGGTGAAACCAGCCTGCGGAGCCGGACGTGCCTGATCCAGCTCACGATTCAGGGCGGTCATGTCAGCACCGATGAGCGTCGGGCGGTGCTCAGGCGGCGCTGCGACGACATCCATATGCGTGGAAACGCCTGTGACCACCATAAACGTGTCCATCTTTGCCGCATTTCCGCCCGCGATGTCGGTGTCCAGGCGATCCCCAATCGCCAGCGGATTCTTCGCGCCAACGCGCTCCGCCGCCTTAATGAACATCGGCGGTTTCGGCTTACCCGCCGACAGCGGCGCCACGCCCGTCGTCGTCGAAATCGCCGCAGCAACCGAACCATTGCCGACCAGGAAACCGCGCTCCGACGGCAACGTCGTATCCAAATTCGACACCAGGTAGCGCGCACCTCGCGACACCGCCAGCGCCGCCTCTGACATCTGCTTCCACGTCATCTCACGGTTAAGCCCCTGGAACACCGCCGCCGGATGGTCATCAGCGGAATCCACGAGGTTGTACCCTGCCTCACGAGCCAACTGCTTAAACGACTCCGCACCCAACACAAAAACGTTCGAGCCCGGCTCAATGACCTCCGCCGCCATCTCAATGGCCGCCTGCGCCGACGTCATCACATCGTCCGCGTGAACGTCATAGCCCAGCCCATTGAGCTGATCCGCCACGGTCTGCGGCGCGCGCGAGGCGTTGTTCGTAATAAACACCATCGGCAGCGCCGCCTCAGTCAGCCCCTCCAGCGCGTTCGGAATCGCCGCGCCGCCCTCGTAAATCGTGCCATCCAGATCCAGCAGAGCGGCATCATAGGAAGAAGCGACAGAAGCCATGTGGGTTCATTTCTCCTTTTACGAAATAAGAACGCTTTACGACGAATTGTAGATGCGCAGCCGGATCGCGCCAGCGGTGGCTGGTTTTTCGAGCCAGGCGGCTGGGCGGCTACTTGCTCAGCTCTTCGATGCGCTCGCGAGCATCGAGCATCTGGTCCACATCGATCTTGGCGCAGCGGGTAAACCACACCTTGGCATCATCTTTACGACCGGCCTCCACCAGCGCATCAGCGTAGGCGTAGAACAGACGAGCTGCTTCGAAGTCCTCGCGATCCGGGTTCAGATCCTGAGTCTCCAGCTCAACCAGAGCCTCATCAATCTGCCCCATATCGCGGCGAGCACCTGCGGCGACGATAGCCAGCTCAGTCTTGGACTCGTTGTCCAGCTGCTTGGCCTCCTCAGAGCGGGCCAGCTCAATGGCCTTCTCTGGGCGGCCGAGGCCGCGCTCACAGTCCGCCATGACCGCAAGCATGCCCGGGCCACCGGAGATGCGGCGAGCAGCACGCAGCTCCGCCAGGGCTTCCTTCCACTCACCTGCGTGGTAAGCGGCAACACCAGCGGTCTCACGAACGACACCGACGCGACCAGCGCGGTCCTTCGCTGCGCGGGCGTGCTCCAGGGCACGCTGCGGGTCTTCAGCCATCAGGATTGCGGACATGATCATGTGACGAGCGACCTTGTCGGCGTTGTCCTTAGCCAGGCTCTTCAAATCCTGGCGCACGCTCGGGTCGAGCTCATCTGCACGAATGTCATCTGGCAGCTTCGGCTCGTTCTTGCGAGCCTCAATGCGCTCCTCGCGGAAGCCTGGGCGCTGCGGGCCGGTGCGGTGCGTACGCTTCTCATCCTGGAAGCGGCCACCACGATTGGAGCGACGTGGCTTGCCACCACGACGGTCGAAGTTGCGACCTCCCTGGCCACCGCGCCCGCCCGGGCCGCGACGATCATTGCGGTCACCACGGTCGTTCCGGTCAAAGCTGCGCTCGCCACGATCGTTGCGCTCATTACGATCATCTCGATTGTTGCGGTTGTAACCACGACCGCCACGGCCACCGCGCTCATTGCGGTCGCCACGGTTAAAGTCGCGATCATCGCGATCATCACGACGGAAGCCCCGCGAACCACGGGAATCGCGGTTACCGCCATGACCACCGTGACCACCACGGCCACGACCACCTGGGCCACCACCCTGTCCACGACGATCGTTGCGGTTGCGCCCGTTAAAGCCGCCCTCGCCACGACCATGGGAACGGTTAGACCCGCGGTTTCCGCGATTTCCTCGGCCTTCGCCGGAACGAGGACCTTCGTGCTCAGCCATGAAGTCGGAGCTCCTTATATGTAATGAGTAAAAGAATTTATGTGTTTTCAGGCTACCAGTAACCCCGGATTGCCTGGTGGTCTACCTAAAAGACCAAACTTTCATACTACTGCTAAGACCTGCCCACATTCCAGCCCAGCAAACGGGCGGAACCTGTGGCCTTCCCCACTGCCTGGGACAAATCCCAGACAGCCAGGCCAACCCAGTCGTCAGTGGTGAACTGCGCGATAGCGGTGGTTCCCTCGACGCGGAGCTCATGCTCGGCATCCGAAAGCCCGTCTGGCACGGCGAAGTTGGCGCCCAGGGCGTCGTTAAGCAATGCCTTGAGTGCGCGGGCATTGCCCTGTTCAGCGCGATGTGCGGCGCGGCGGAAAATGGTGAGCGCTTCCTTGGCGGCGTCCTCGGGTGTCACGGTGGTGTCGACGGCGAGGTCAAAGAGGCCTTCTTGCTCGAAGGTTGCGGCCTTGGGCGTCTTGGGCTCGGAACTAAGCGCGGCGGGCGCGGTTTTTGTCGGCGCCACATTCGTCTGCGCGCGACTACCCGCGCCAGCGAACCCTGGCCCCTCGGGTACGGCGGTGCCTTTCTGATACGCAGTGGCGGCGGCGCGGGCGCGCTGATCAGCGGCCTCGTTCATGTCGTGGCCGGAGTGCCCCTTAACCCACTCGAGGTGAATATTGCGGCCAACGAGCAGCTGGTCGATGTCCTGCAAAATGTCGACGTTGAGGACAGGTTTACCGTCGCGCTTCTTCCACCCCTTGCGCTTCCATCCCGGCATCCACTTAGTGACGGAGTTAATCACATACTGCGAATCACACAGTACGAAAAGCGGCTCGTCAGGGATGTGCGCGGTGGCGCGGAGCAGCTCGGCAAGAGCGGTGAGCTCGCCGCGGTTATTGGTTCCCTCTTTCCATCCGCCGGCGGCCCAGCAGCTGTCGTCGATATACCAGCACCACCCGGCAGGTCCGGGATTGTGCAGGGCGGAACCGTCAACGGCAGCAGTAATAGTCATGAGGCTAGATTGTATCGGCTGCGTGGGGCCGGCCAGGAATTGCCTTAAGAGCCGTAGCAGGCGACCGGGCCATGCGGGCCCTCGACGATGTCAATCTGAGTGTTGAAGATTGGGCTCAGAACCTCCGAACGCATCAGCTCTGCGGTTGGGCCGTGCTCTACAATCTGGCCATCCTTAACCGCACAGATGTAATCGGCGTAGCGAGCCGCGAAATTGATGTCATGCAACACCACCACCATGGTGCGACCCAAGTCGCGCACTGCAGTGCGCAGGTACGACATGATGTCGACCGAATGAGAAATATCCAGGTTGTTCAACGGCTCGTCGAGAAGCACGTAATCCGTCTCCTGGCAGAGCACCATTGCGACATACGCGCGCTGACGCTGCCCACCGGAGAGCTCGTCGAGGTAGCGGCCCTGGAGCGCCTCAAGATTGAGGAACTCGATGTACTGGGAGATGATGCGCTCGTCCTCAGCGGTCAGGCGCCCCTGGCTGTACGGGAAGCGGCCGAAACTGACCAGCTGGCGCACGGTGAGACGCGTGACGAAGTGGTTGTCCTGGCGCAGAATCGACAGCACCTTCGCCAGATCCTTCGACTTGGTCTTGCCCACGTTGTATGGACCGACGTTGATGTCACCAGAATCGACGGCAAGGAGGCGGCCAATCATAGTCAAGAGCGTGGACTTGCCCGCGCCGTTCGGGCCGATCAGAGCCGTAATTGCGTTGGTTGGAATTTCCAGGTCAACGGGGCCAATTGACACCTCGCTGGTATAGCTCTTGCTTACACTGTCGAGGAGAATCATAGCCGTCCCTTCTTCAAAACGACATAGAGGAAGATCGAACCGCCAACCAGCTCGATGATGATGGACACCACGCCCTGGGCATAGAAAACGTGATTAAGGATGAAATACGCACTGGCCAGCGTGACGTAGCCAATCAGCGCCGCCATCGGCAGCACAAAGCGGTGGTCATAGGTATCCGCGGCCTGGTACGCAATGGTCGCGACCAGGAAGCCGAGGAATGTCATCGGGCCGACCATAGCCGTCGATACTGCCATCAGCACCGACACCGCAACCAGCACAGTAATGGAGCGAACCTGGTAGTTCACACCCAGATTCGTCGCGACCTCACGCCCCAGCGACATGACGTTGAGGGCCCGCGAATGCAACGCGATCACCACGATTGCCGCAATCACCAGCGGAATCGCCACCGGGAAAAACTCCGGGTCCGCGTTGTTGACAGAGCCGAACAGCCGCGCCGTCAGCAGGTCAAAATCCGAAGGCGTCAGCATGCGCTGCATAAATGTCGATACCGAGCCCAGCCCGCCACCGATAACAATGCCCACCAGCAGCATGCTGTGCATATCCGCGCCCTGCCCAGTCAGCAGCCACGCATACAGCACCAGCGACAGCCCCACCATCAGCACGAGCTGCAGCACAAACGCCCCAACCGAGCCGGCATTCATCAGACCCGTCGCCCCGAAGAAGTACACCGCAGCGGTACTGATAGCCACGTACAGCGCTTCAAACCCCATAATCGACGGCGTAATAATTCGGTTATTCGCAATCGACTGGAACGCCACTGTCGCGACGGCATGGCAGCAGGCAACCACAATCATGGCAATGACGGCATCAAGGCGCCGACGCGCAATCAGCCAAAAACCATCCGTCCCGAACGGCAACGGGTTGTCCCACGCGAGCAGGCCCGCCGTAAACAACACTGCCAGACCCGCCAGCACAGCAATGATAATCCAGTACCTGCGCGCCGCGGCGCCCGTGCTAAACGACGTCGTTTGCGGGCCAACCTGGTTGGTTCTAGCTGTAGTTGAACTGAGATTAAGCACGACGTCGCTCCACAATCAGATAGACGAAAATGGCAGCACCCAGGATGCCGAGAATCACCGATACCGGGATCTCAAACGGGGCGATAATGACGCGGCCAATCAGGTCCGCAATCGTCACGGTGCCAATTCCCACCAGGCACACCCATGGCAGATTGGAGCGCAGATCATCGCCACGGAACATGGAGACAATGTTGGGGACAACGAGGCCCAGGAAGGGCAGATTGCCCACCACTACCGTAACCAGGCCCGTTGCAATGGCAATCAGGCCGGTGCCCAGGAACACAATCCGCTTGTAGTTCAGGCCGACGTTGGTGGCGATGTCCTCACCGAGACCCGCGACCGTCAGGCGGTCACTAAATACGAAGACCACGGCGACCACGATGACGACCAGCCACAGGAATTCGTATTGCCCTTTATAAATGGCAGTAAAAGAGCCTGCGAACCACACGCCTAGCGACTGCAGCATGTCCGTCTGCAACGCAAAGAAAGTCGAAATCGAACTGACTACCGCACCCAACATGATGCCCACGATGGGCACAACCAGACTTGACTTCAAAGCGACACGGCGCAAGAACAGGAAGAACACTGCCGTGCCGATGAAAGCGAAGATGATTGCCCCGCCCATCCGGCCAAGCATCGAGGCCGAAGGAAAGAAATACATCACGAAAATCAGGCCGAGACCAGCCCACTCCGTGGTTCCCGTGGTGGTGGGTTCGACGAACTTGTTGCGCGTAAGTAGCTGCATGACCAAGCCACACATCGCCATCGCGGCACCCGAGAGCACTAGTGCAATGGTTCGCGGTATACGCGTAGTGGCGAACATCTCCCAGCCGTCGTCGGCGCCCAGGATGTCGTATTGGCCTACAAACAGCGACATAGCCACCAGGACTGCCACAAAGGCAATCCCGATGGCTAGTCGGGAATCCAGTAACTTCTGCATAGAGTTGGTGAGGTACTCCTGTGACTGGTCAGAGAACTATTAGGCCTGCTCGAAGGCGTCGGCAAGCCCGTTCAGAATCTCCGTGTACGTGATAATGGACTCGTTGGTGTAGGTGTCCTCTGGGGCGTAATAGATCTTGCCCTCCTTGACTGCCTTCACGTTCTTCAGCGGAGCAGCCTCCTCGACCACAGACTGTGCCGAACGGTACTCATCGGTACCGCGGACAGAGGTGCCGGCATCGCGGTCAAGCACCATGATGAAGTCCGGGTTCGCCTCAGCGATGGACTCGGCGGAAATCTCATCACCCTGGTGGTCATCGCTGGCCTTGTCGACCTCCAGCGCCGGCTTCATGCCAATCAGGTCGAACAGCGGGCCGTAGGTACGACCAACAGTCGGAGCAATGTAACCGAGGGTGCCGCCCGACGAGTTAAGTGCCATGACCTTCACGTCCGGGTTGTAAGCCTTGCGGGCGCGCTCCAGAGCCTTGTCAAAGTCAGCGATGAGCTGATCGGCCTCCTTCTCCTTACCGAAGATGGTGCCCAGGCCCTTAGCGTGCCGCTTGAGCTCCTCGTCCAGTGGCTTACCCTCGCGCGGCTCAAACTCCACAATCGCGGAGTTCGGGGCAAGCTTCTTCAGGTCATCGTAGTACTGACCGAAACGCTGACCGTTCACAATCAGGTCCGGGTCAGCAGCAGCAACAATTTCGAGATTCGGCTCGCGGTGATTGCCGATGTCCTGAATGTCAGGGTTGTCCTTGTAGTCAGGAATCGTGAACGGAATCAGCTGCTTCGGAGCTGCCGCCAGCTTAATACCCCACTGGTTGAGCATCTCGAAGGAACGGTTATCCGTGGCGACCACCGAGTCAAGTTCAGCCGGTACGGTCTGCTCGCCGTGGTTGTCAGTAACGGTAATAGTTGCCTCGTTACCTGCAGCTGCAGACTTATCCTCGTTGCCGGCATCGGCAGAACATGCGCCAAGAAGAAGTCCAAGGCTGGCAACAGATGCGGCTACGATATTGCGAATACGGCCGGAGTTAGAACGCGCCACTTAAAGGCATCCCTTCGGTCACAGTAGAATTGTTAAACAAACGCCACTTAGACGCCGTTACCCAATCACTTACTTAGGTAATCATTACCTGCGCAACCTTAGCTTAGGGTGCCCTATTTAACAAGTAAATACGTTATGAAATTACGCAGTATTTAGGGTGGAGTTCTTCTATTTGTTTAGCATTAGCTAATTTGTGCGGGTAAAGGTATGACTGCAGCGTTCGATAACGGGGGTAACTTGGGCCCTACCGAAGGTAGCGTGTGCACTATCGACGCATGTTTGGGCCTAGTTGGGCGTAGTTGGGCCTAGTTGGGGATAAGCTTGCGGCTTTGCTTGTGAGTTGGGGCTGTAGGCGTGATGGAGGGGTTGTGGGCGTGAACGGGGCTGCGGGCGTGGATGGGGGACGCAGATGTGAATGGGGCTGTAGGCGTAAATACGGGCTGCAAAGGTGAAACTGTGTGAGTTTATGACACTTTCAAGCGATTTTTCGCGCTATTTCTGTCATAAACGCAGTCAGTAACTTGAATTAGTCCACAGCCACTGCCATAAAAGCAGCCACTAACTCGCATTGCCCCGCCACTGATAGCCATAGAGGCGTCAGTAACTCGCATTGGGGCAAGCAGCGAAAGGCGAGTACCGGACGATCCGCTGAGCGGGCACGCTTGTATCCATTAATCCGAATACCCTTTTCCCTTAAGTTCCCGAGACACCGGTAAGTACGGCTTCCACTGCCGACCGCCCCCCTGTTGAACCCTGTTTACCGGTGGGTAACAAAAAGTGGGCCGCAGCACCCCCGCCCCACACGGGAACTGGCTACCACGACCCACACAATAAACTTTTTATGCCGGCG
>NZ_JASPJI010000029.1:0-24522 GCF_030232285.1 Corynebacterium sp. MSK047
CAATCGGCATTCAAAAAGGCCAAATCTAACCCCCGCGACACGCCGAGCCAGACACACATTTTGACCCTTAACCCGCAAATCCACTCACCTGCATAAATACAAGAAAACCCCCGGCGTAAACCGGGGGTTTTCACTCTGCGGAGGATGTGGGATTTGAACCCACGAGGGATGTGACTCCCGCACGCGTTCCAGGCGTGTGACATAGGCCGCTAGTCGAATCCTCCAACGTCGTTAAAGACTACCCAACAAACCCCATTTTCCCAAAACGCGCCCCCTACCAGGGAAAACGAGGCATTTAAGCGGTACTTCTTCGCAATCGGTGCCACCAACAGCAACCAACTCCGGTTGCCGACTGCCGACGCCAGTTGCCGAATGCTGTTTCGCCCCCACTCCCGGAATTTTTCCGGGAGTTACTTAGCCAGCCGAGCAATCGCCGCCGAGGCCTCCTCCAGCTTGGCATCCAACTCCTCCGGGCCGCCCTCAGCCGCATGCACCACACAGTGATGAAGGTGAGCATCCAGAAGAGTTAACGCCAACGACTTCAACGCCGAATTCACCGCCGAAATCTGGGTCAAAACATCGATACAGTACTCTTCGTTCTCAATCATCCGACCAATGCCACGAACCTGCCCCTCAATGCGACGGATACGGGACTCATAACGCCGCTTCTCCGCGAGATAACCGGGATCAGTGGTGTCATGGCAGCAAGAATCGTCGTCAAGCGAATGCGATTGCGACGAACAACAAGACTCACTCATGAGTTACTCCTTTTTGAATAGCTGGTTGACTCGGAGAAAAACCGCGCAGACGCAGACTGTTGCCGACCACAAAAACCGACGAAAACGCCATCGCAGCGCCAGCCAACATCGGATTCAACAACCCCAGCGCGGCGACAGGAATTGCCAAAACGTTGTAGAAAAACGCCCAAAAAAGATTCGAACGAATCGTGCGAAGCGTCCGGCGTGACAACCGCAGCGCATCCGCAGCCGCCAACAAATCACCACGCACCAGCGTGATATCCGCAGCCTCCATCGCCACATCGGTGCCCGTGCCCATCGCCATGCCCAAATCCGCCTGCGCAAGAGCCGCAGCATCATTGATGCCATCGCCGACCATCGCCACACACGCGCCGCCAGCCTGCAACTTCTCAATCGTCGCGACCTTATCCTCCGGCATCACTCCCGAAATCACATCCTCGCGAGCAATACCGACCTCATCTGCGACCCGAAACGCCGGGCCGGCGGCGTCGCCGGTCAGCAGAATCGGCCGCACCCCCCACTCCCGGAATTTCGCGACCGCAGCCGCCGACGTCGGCTTCACCGAATCCGACACCTCCAACGTGCCCAGGAGCTCGCCGTCGCGGCGCACCGCAACCACCGTCCCCCCACTCCCGGAATTTTCCCCGGAGCGACCGACCTCGATGCGGTGGCCATCCACGGTGCCTTCAACCCCCACTCCCGGAATATCCCGGAAATCCGAAACCGGGAGTAGAGAATCCGGATCCGCCGCACGCACAATAGCCTGCGCAATCGGGTGATGCGACGCCGCCTCCACCGAAGCGGCAAGCGGCAGCAGATTTTCGGGAGTGGGAGGGACCTCCGTCAACTCCATCACACCCGTAGTCACCGTGCCGGTCTTATCCAGCACAACCGTGTCGACCTTCCGCGCCGACTCCAGCACCTCCGGGCCACGCAGCAGCACACCAACCTTGGCACCTTCACTCGTGCCGACCAGGAGCGCTGTGGGCGTCGCTAAGCCAAGCGCACACGGGCACGCGATGATGAGCACGGCGACCGCAGCCGTGACCGCCTCACTCGCGCCGTGCCCCGTAAACAACCACGCGCCCAGCGTGACCGCGGCGATCGCGATGACGGCGGGCACGAACACTCCCGAAACCCGATCCGCCAGCCGCTGCACCGGCGCCTTACCCGTCTGCGCCGCCTCGACCATCGCCGCCATCTGCGCCAACTGCGTCTCCGAGCCCACGCGCGTCGCCCGCACGAGCAGCCGCCCTGACGTATTGATCGTCGCCCCCGTCACCTCATCGCCAGGGCCGACCTCGACAGGCATCGGTTCGCCGGTCAGCATCGACGCATCCACCGCCGACGCGCCCTCCACGACAACGCCGTCCGTCGCGATCTTCTCACCAGGCCTAACGACGAACACCACTCCCGGACGGAGCTGTTCCACGGGCAGCCGCTTCTCCACTCCCGAACTTTCGAGAACGGAGACATCCTTGGCGCCAAGCTTCATCAACTCCCGGAGTGCCTGACCGGCGTTGCGCTTGGAGCGCTTCTCGAAGTAACGACCAATCAGCACAAACATGATGATGCCGGCCATCGCCTCGAGGTAGATGTTCATATCGGCATCACCAGGAGTGACCGTGAAGTGGAACTCGTGCTTGAGCCCCGGCAGCCCGGCACGCCCGAAGAACAACGCCCACACACTCCAGAGGAACGAAGCGGTCGCCCCCATAGTGATCAGCGTGTCCATGGTGACCTCGCCATGACGCAGATTCTTCAGTGTCGCGCGGTGGAACGGCCAGCCGGCCCACACAAAGACCGGCGCCGAGAGCGTGAGACACAGCCACTGCCAATTAGTGAACTGGAGGGCAGGGATCATCGACATTGCGATGACGGGAGCGGTGAGGATGACAGCGCCGATGACTCGGTTGCGCAGGTCTTCCAGCTCCCGGTCTTTCCCTTCGGGAGCAGCACCCGGTTCTTGTTCGGGCTCCTCCTGCGGAAGCTCAGCGGTGTACCCCGCTGCCACGATTGTGTCGATCAGTTGCTGCGGGTTGATGTCCGCCGGCGCCTCCACATGCGCCTTCTCGGTCGCATAGTTCACGCTCGCGTTAACGCCATCAAGTTTGTTCAGCTTGCGTTGGATACGGTTTGCGCACGACGCACACGTCATCCCGCCGACGGGGATATCAAGGGTGAGAAGTTGCTGCTCAGACATCCGCTTTCCTCTCTGGGGGTTTAGTTTGCGACCGCCTTGTAGCCAGCTTCATCCACTGCTGCGATTACGGCAGCGGTGTCAATGTCTGCATTCGAGGTCACGGAAAGGAAATTCCGGGAGCGGTCAACCTGGACATCAGTGATTCCCGGGAGTTCAGAGACTTCCTCCCGCACCGATGCCTCGCAGTGTCCGCATGTCATGCCAGTAACAGTAAAAGTTTGATTAGCCATACCCCAAAGCATACCCCCTACGGGTATATCTGTAAAGCTATTCGCGCTGACGGTAGCCCGAGTAGGCCCGCCCCGCGAGAGCTGTCGGGTAGGCAAGGTTGAATTCGGGCGGCGCGTGCGGAGACGGCGGGTGGCGGTAGACCGCGCCGGAGCCGTCGTCACGCTCGAGGTGCCCGTTGAGGCCTTGCCTGTCGTCATCGTTGGCGGCGTTGTGTTCTTTGCAGGTCATGACCATGTTTTCCATAGTCGTGGCGCCGCCGTTTTTCCTGGCGACCAGGTGATGGGCCTGCCCGGCGTGGGCGGGGCGCGGGCACCCGGGCCACGCGCAGATGGGGTTGTCGAGGATCATCGCGATGCGCTGTTCCTCCGTCGCCAGGCGCGGGTTGTGTATCGGGAGTAGGTCGGTCGGAGTGTTGTGCTCGTCGTAGACCAGCACCCAGCCGGTGTCCGCGAGCAATGCCTCGACGAATTGTCCGGGAGTGAGGACGGAGCCGTTGGAGGTCGCCGCAAACCGCGGGCTGTACTCCACGATGTCTTGCGCGGTTACGATGAGCGCGGGCTGGTAACGGAGCTTGTCGACGTCGTCAAGCGGCCCCTCCGACCCGTGCGCCAAGCGTTCTGCCAGCGCTTGACCGACGCACCGATCCCGGGTGTAATCCTCGTGCGCTTTGGCGATTTCAGCTGCGCGCACGGTCAGCGGCGCGACCAGGTCGTCAATCATGTTCGCCGGACCAGTGACCTGCAGATGCTTCATCCCGCGGATGTCCGGATTCCGGGAGACGTGGGCGCGCAGGTGCTGCGGCGGCTCGTCGGTGCGGTTGAGCTCCTTGACCTTGGTTCGCATGTAGGTGTCGAGGCCCTCGAAGTCGTAGGCCGCGGCGGCGCGGGTGAAGTCCAGGCGGTAGTACTCCCGGATTTCGACGTTGTTAAGCTGCCCGGAGCGCTTGTCGATCTGCATGACCGTGTCCAGCGACAGCTTCAGCTCCCGGGCAATCGCGACGGCCTTGTCACGGGATTCGACGTCCACATCGCCCTCGACCGTGCCGAACAGCCGCTCGGCACAGCGCAGCAGGCGCTTGAGCCGGAAGGGGTCGAAGCCGATGCTGGCTGCCAACTCCCGGTGCCCGGTGGATTTTTCCGGGAGTGCGGCGCGCAGGTCGGCGAGCACGTCAATGCCCCGTGTCGCCAGCGCGCTGAGCAGTCCCAATGTCGTCATGGGGCTAAGGCTAGTTTCCGGGAGTGGGCGGCTTCAATCGCTTTTTGGCGTTGTCCACAGCCGTCGTAAAGCATGCACAATCTGCACAAACGGGCTTGACGACGCACTCCCGAAAGTGCCCTACCGGAACGCGACCTCTCCCACCGGCCGTCGCAACTTCCGGGAGTGGAGGGTGTCGGGAGCCGCGGCCATGTCCTCGCACGCGCGCACGGCGGCCATGAGGTGCTCTTCCTTGGAGGACTGGTAGAACTCGCGGGCGGATTTCGGGAGTTTGGGTTTGTCGTGCAGCGGCATGTCGGAGACGCTGAGTAGCGCGCCGTAGGGCACGCGGAAGCGGTAGCCGTTGGCGGCGATGGTGGCGGATTCCATTTCGACACCGATGGCGGTGGATTTCTGCAGCTCTCGGTAGAGGTCGGCCTGGGAGCGCCACTCCCAATTGCGGTCGGAGGTCGACAGCACGGTGCCGGTGCGCAGGCGCTTTTTCAGCTCATCGCCGGTGAGTCCGGAGACGCGGGCGAGCGCGTTGGTGACGGCGAGCTGGATTTCCGCAATTGGCGGGATGGGTTTTTCCAGGGGCACGTAGTTGTCGAGGACTCCGTCGGCGCGGTCGTAGCCGTTGGCGAGAATCATGTCGCCGATGCGCATGCGGCCGTCGAGACCGGCGCAGTGTCCGACCATCATCCAGCAGTGCGGGCGCGTGACGGCGAGGCAGTCGGTGATGGTTTTGGCATTCGAGGGGCCGACGCCGATGTCGATGATGGTGATGCCGCATTGGTCGTCGCGAAGCAGGTGGTACGCCGGCATCTGCGAGGCGTGCGCGTGCTGACGGCAAATTCCGGGAGTGGGGATGGCGCCGATGTCGTAGCGCTGCCCACCCGGGCACGCCAGCGCCGTGTACCCGTGCGGATTTCCGGGAGTGAGGGTGGCGGCGTATTCGAGGAACACGTCCGTGTGCAGCTGGTAGTTGGTAAATAGCACGAAGCGCTGGATGTTTGCGGCGTGCGACCCGGTGTAATGCTCGAGGCGCTGGAGGGCGAGGTCGATGCGCTGGGCGGTAAAGAGGCTCAAGGGTTTGATGAGCAGGCCCAGGTAGTCGGCTTCGCCGTCGGCGATGGTGTCGTCGATGCTGGCGGAGTCGATGGGGGTAAACGTCTTCTCCACTGCCGCCAGCATGCTTGCCGACGCCCCTTCCCTCCCCGCCGCTTCCTCGGCGGCCGCGTCGAATCCGCGGCACATCCGGAGTGGGATGGGCTGGTCAGAGACGCGCACCTCGACTTCGCCGCCGTGGTTGGCGAGCAGGTCGGTAATTTGCTCGATGAGGTAGGTGCGGAACATCACCGGGCGGGTGATGGTGGTGGCGTACACTCCCGGACGGTCGACGAAGCCGTGTGACAGGGAGGGGTCGACATCCTCCACGGCGCTGCCGGCTGGAACGGTGAAGCGTAGTTCGGGGTAGTAGGCGCGTACCGGCCCACTCCCGGAATTTCCTTCGGTGGCGGCGGTGTACTGCTCGACTAGGTAGGCCATTCCTGCCCGGTGGATTTCGGTGAGCCGGTCGACGGCCGCGGCGGCGTCGGTGTAGAAGTCGCCTTCGCCTTCGGTGGGCCAGAACGGGGGTGTTGCGGAGTCTCGTACCTGCATAGCCCAAGGCTAGGCGGAGAGGTTCCCGCGCGCATCCGCGCCGCGCTCATCACGCCAGGCACGCGCACGAAACCAGCAGCTCAGTGCCGGCTCCACACTCCTTCGCGGCTGCGGCGGACTTCAAAGACCTGGTGCACGTGGTAGCCGCCGATGGTGGGGATGGTGAGGAAGTGGCGACCGTCGTCAAGCTCGTGCCAGAGGATGCGGCCGTAGCGTACGCCGTCGCGGACGTGGGCGCTGAGGTAGTCGGCGCGTTGCTGGCTGCGGAGGGTGGCGTAGAAGGCGGGGTCGACGGGGAGTTGGACGAGATTCCGGGAGTGGGGGTCGATGTCGGCTTCTTGCAGCCGGATGGCGACGGGTCGGCCGTCGACGAGGAGGTCAGCGGTGTGACGGCTGAGGTGGATGATGTGGACGTCGCTTATTGTGGTGTGCATTTGGCGCTCCTATTCGCTCTTCCCCGCAGGCGGTCTGTGGGGCTGATCTTCCTTTGGGGCACCGGGTCCGCGAATCGGGCGGTTGCCTATCGACGCTGTCAAAGGCCATTTCTCGTCGATATCTTGTGATCGTGCCGCCCACACTAACACCAACTAGACAGCTTTGTCTACCATCTCCCGCACGCTTTACGACGAGGCCCCACCCCGCCACTCCCGGAAGCTACCCCTTCCCCGTCAGCACCAGGACCACCAGCGCCACGTTGAGCGCGATGATGAGCCCGCAGATAACCCACGCGACCCGGCGCAGTAGTGGGGTGTTGGCCCAGATGCCCATCTCGGCACGCGAGGAGGTCATGCGCACCAGCGGGACCAGCGCAAACGGGATACCAATCGACAGCACCACCTGGCTGAGCACCAGCGCCCAGGTCGGCTCCACGCCGCTGGCGATAATGAGCAGCGCCGGAATGATGGTGACTATGCGGCGCACCAGCATCGGCACGTGCACTTTCAACAGGTCACGCATAATCAGGTCGCCGGCGTAGCAGCCGACAGAGGACGACGCCAGCCCGGAGGCCAACAGCCCAACGCCGAAAAGTATGCCCACCACGGGACCAAGTGCGCTGGTCACAGCGGCGTGGGCGCCTTCGATAGAGTCAGTCCCCTCCACCCCCGGGAGCGCTTCGGCCGCGAGACACAGCATGCCGATATTCACCGACCCAGCCAGCACGAGGGCGCCGAAGACATCGAGGCGCGTGGCCCGCAGGTGCTGGCGCAGCGAGGAGTCATCCTCCACCTTGTACTCGCGGTCGCGCACCAGCCCGGAGTGCAGGTAGACCGCATGCGGCATCACGGTCGCACCCAGCATGGATGCCGCCAGCACCACGGTGTGCGCGCCCTGGAAGCGCGGCAGAATTCCGTTGGCCATCTCCCCGAGGCTCAAGCCCGTGACAAACAGCCCGGCCAGGAACCCCACCGTAATGACCAGCAGGAACGCCACAATCACGCCCTCAAAAGTGCGTTGCGAACGCCCACCCTGAAGCAACAACAGCCCCAGCGAGACCACACCGACAATGACACCACCGAGCAGCATCGGCGTTCCGAAGAGCAGATACAGCGCGGTGGCGCCACCAATAATTTCCGCCACATCCGTCGCTGCCGCCACAATCTCGGCCTGCACCCAGTACGCCAGCCGCCCCGGCCGGTTCGAACCGAAGCGGTCGGCAACGCCTTCGGTCAGCGACCGCCCCGTCACCAGGCCATACTTCGCCGACAGATACTGCACAACCATCGCCATGAGGTTGGACACGACCAGCACCCACAGCAGCAGATACCCGTAGCTCGCGCCCGCAGACAGGTTCGCAGCCACATTTCCGGGGTCCACGTAGGCAATCGCCGCCACAAACGCAGGCCCCAGCAGACTCATCATGGGCTTGCGGTTTTTCTCGCTTGACGACGTCACTTGCGACCCTTGTGCCCCTGAATCTTTCACCCGGTCATTATTTCACGGCCTCGATACTAAATCTTCAATCAGCCCAAAATTTGGGCAGCCATGGTGCCACCGAGATTTACCAGGCGGTCGGGGATGTCGTCGTCAAGCGAGCCGACGAACACGACGGGTTCGGCCGCAAGCTCCCACTTGTAGCCGGTCGTGATGGTTTTCATGGCGTTTTCCGCGCCGGTGGTGTCGAAGCCGCCGCGGATCCAGTAGGAAAATGGCAGCCCCTTGGTAACTTCCTGCGCCTCCCGGAAGGTGGTGTCGAAGAAGTGCTTGAGCGCGCCGGAGATGTATCCAAAGTTGGCGGAGGTACCGAGCAGGATAGCGTCGGCACTGGTCAGGTCATCGATGGTGGCGTCGAGGGCCTCGACGACCTTGACATCCACGCCCTCTAGCGCGGGGTCGTTGGCGCCCTCGAGCGCATGGCTTAAGACTTCCTGCAGGAGCGGGGTCGGGGAATGGTGGACGACTAGAAGAGTAGACATGCCCCGAGGGTATCGGCAGTGATAGGGTAAGCGCAGGTTTCAGCAACAATCCAATGTTTATCAATTCGAGTAAACGTGGCGTCCAGTAAGAAAGCCTCAAATTCGTACTGAACTAGGCGGCAATCGAAGAACGGAAAAATAGATGGAACCATACATCGGAATTGCAGTTTTTGAGTTAACAAAGCAAAGAGATTCAACCTCGGCGAATGAGAGCTTCTTCCGTGAGGACTTATACATTGTCTTTGCCGATTCTGATAGCGCCGCATACGCGCAGGTCGAAGCATTAGCCCACGAAAATGAATTAGCCCCAGAAGATCCTTCCCACTCGGGAGGATCTGTCACGTTGCGCCACATCGTCGATGTCGCCCCCGCTCTTTACGGTCGCGTCGATACAGACATCGACATCTATTCTCGCCACTTCGCATCCCTCGAGGATTACAAACGCTTCGAAATGAAATTAGGTGGCAAAGATCCTCTAGCGGAATCCTAAGACCCATATCATGAACCGCTCCCGCAATTTTGCAGTTGCTGCACTTCTCTTAGCCTTGACCTGCTACATTGGACTGTTTTTCGTCAGCACTGCGCTCTCCGATGCCTGGACAATCCCCCTCGCCGTCGGAGTCTTCGGATTCGGCCTGGTTAGCTTTCTTGCAGCACTGAAGGCCCGGGCAAACGGTTTGACAATCGTGGCGGCACTAGTTGCATTCGCACTCTTGCCCCTAACGTATGTACTAGCCGTAGTTCTCGGCAGCCCCTAGAAAATCACCTGTTCGCGAGGAATTTCCAGACCCGCACGCAGGGCTTCCGGGAGGTCAGCGATGGAGTCGAGCTCTACGCTCCCGCCGCCATCGCTAGCATCACCGCCACCGCTCAGCGAATCCAGAATCCACCGCTGCGCTGCATCCACCGACACCTCGCCGAGAGTCACGTCGCCATCGCGCTTGGACAGTCGCCGCCCTTCAGAGTTCACCACCAGCGGAACGTGCACGAACGAAGGTGCGGTGTGACCGAGCAATCCGGCTAAGTACGCCTGCCGCGGGGCCGAGGACATCAGGTCATCGCCACGCACAACCTCGGTGACACCCTGCTCGGCATCATCGACGACGACCGCCAGGTTGTAGGCCCACATGCCATCGGCACGCTGGAGGACAAAGTCATCGATCGGAGCGGCAATCTCGCCATACAGCTCATCGGTCGCGGCCCCCTCACTCACCTGCGATTTCAGGCGTATCGACGGCCTTCTCCCCGCCGCCGCAAATTCGGCCTTTTTCGCGGAGAGGTGCTCGTCGTCAAGCGAACGGCACGTGCCGGGATACTGCCCTGGCACGCCATGCGGCGCGGAGGAGGCGGCGAGGATTTCACGGCGCGTGCAGAAGCAGGGATAAGTCAGGCCGCGTTGCGTGAGGTCGGCGAGCGCGGATTCATACAGGTCAGAGCGTTCTGACTGGCGGACCGGGGCGCCATCCCAGTCTATGCCGATGGCCTCGAGATCGGCGAGCTGCTGCGCCTCATACTCGGGGCGGGAGCGCTGGCGGTCGATATCTTCGATACGCACGATGAAGCGACCGCCCTGCGCGCGGGCGTGCGCCCAGGCGAGAACCGCGGTGCGCAGGTTTCCCAGGTGCAGCCGACCGGTCGGCGAAGGGGCGTAGCGGCCGGTGGGTAAAGTGGAATTAGTCAACCGTTGGGAACTGGTCACAGGAATATGTTAGCGAGACCCCAAGATGATAGTTGAAATCTTGGGGAAAGATCTCCGGTTGAATAATTCAAATCATCTTGGAGGAAATTCATCTATTACTCGAAAGGCATTCATGACCTCTCAATAAAATCAAGGGTTAATGTATGCGTGACTTTTTGTAAGCGGATCTTTTAGAGGAGAACAATGTCATCACGTTTGCGCGTAAATTGGCTAGCATCGATTTCCATTATCGGACTAGTCGTGAGCCTCCTCTGTCTCCTGGGCATCGCAAATGGGATGTACACATTGAGCAAACTAGCTAACCAGACTGCCGTTATGAGTACAGCAGCTATTACGGCAAAGACAGATCGCGCGCTGCTCTACTGCTTAATCGCTCTTGCCAGCCTGATTGTAAGCTGTTTTACATTTATTGTTAACGGAATGCGCAGTAAGCGTGGAGCTAAGAAAACAAATAATTAAACCCGCTCATCCTCTAACTCCTGCGGACTCAAACCCACAGGAGTTAGAGGATGAGAGGCAAAGTCGGCCTCGAAGACTTCATCGGCACTCGCTTGGAGCCCTAGCCGGCAGGTAACATTCCCTCCCGTGACAAATAACGAAAACCTGCCCAAGTCTGGGCCGGGCAACGCCGAGGCTGCCGCTGTGAGCACCTCGCACGCGCCCGAGAACGCAACTAAGTCCGAATCCACAGCACACACGCCACGCCACATCCCGGTACCGAAATCGCTGTACCCGATGTTCACGGCCATTTTCATTGGCGTGCTGATTGTCTCCAACATCACCGCCACCAAGGGCGTGGAAATCTTCGGCCTGGCCACCGACGGTGCCTTCTTCCTCTTCCCCTTGAGCTACGTCATCGGCGACGTGCTTTCCGAGTGCTATGGCTACAAAGCCACCCGCCGCACCGTGTGGACCGGTTTCGCCATCCTCGCCGGCGCAATGCTCTGCTTCTTTGCCGCCATCAAGCTCCCGGCGGCACCGTGGTACGAGAATCAGGAAGCCTTCGCCACTGTGCTGGGCACCGTCCCGCAGCTTGTTCTCGCAGGTCTGGCCGGTTATGTCGTCGGTCAGCTGCTCAACGCCTGGTCGCTCAACGCCATTAAGAAGCGCACTGGTGAAAAGGCTCTCTGGGCGCGACTGATGGGCTCGACTGTGGTTGGCGAGTTCGTCGATACGCTCATCTTCTGCTCCATCGCCGCCACCGCTATCGGCATCGATACCTGGGGTACCTTCGTCAACTACGTCATCGTCGGCTTCATCTGGAAGACCGCCGTCGAGATTGTAGTCATGCCAGTCACCTACGCCGTCATCGCGTGGGTCAAGCGCCGCGAAGGCTACTACGACACGCGCGTTCCCGCTTAACGACGAAAAAAGTGCCGCGACCTCGCCTGAGAAGCGAGTAGTCGCGGCACTTTTTGCTTTTACTTCACATCCCGTTTGGCATTGACCCAATGAGCAACGCCAACAGCCACAACAATCCAGGCCACCAGCACCACGATGTTGAACCACATCGGCTGCGTCATGCCGGCCTCAAACCCGATGCGTGGATTCTCCGGATTTGCCATCAGACCGCCCAATTGCGTCGACAACTGCTGAATGCGTGCACCCGGCGTGACCAGCCACAGTGGCCGGAAAATCGCATACGCCAGCGCCGCGAACTCCAGCATGCTTTCCACCACCAGAATCCACACCAGCGGAATAGCGACAGCGGCCACGCGCGAGCGCGTCAGCACTCCCAGCGACATCGCGATTAGTCCAAACACTACAAAGCCAAGCACTCCGGCGAGCATGTCCGTGGCAGCGTCGCCGCCCTTGAACTCCACGCGCGGGGAAACCGTCACCGATAGCCAAGCAAGCGCCACACCAATGACCCAACAGACAGCAATCAGCACAAGGGTCAGCGTCATCCGTGCCGAAAGCCACAGGCTCCTTCGGTCCTGCGTCAAGAACGCATGCGCATTCATCTGATCGTTGTACTCACCCGCCAGGGTGGAGCCACCAAAGGCAATCACGATCATGTTGAAGATCACGGTCCCCAACAGCAGCAATTCCCAATCAGCGGTTGCACCAGCGTCCGCCGCCATGCTGAAAGCCGCCATCGGCCCAGCTATCGAGCCCACCAACAACACCACATACACCCACGTGCCACGCAGGCTGGCTAGCTTCGTCCACTCCGACCGCAAAGCGTTTCCAAAACTCATCTCAGTCACTCCCCTACTGCCCAATCGCCTGCGCGCGGTATTCCTGCGATTCCTGGGTCGCAGCCAGGAACTTTTCCTCCAGGTTGTCGCGCTTCGTGTTCAACCGTGTCACCAACAGCCCCTCACGCAGGGCAGCGGCCGCAATGTCGCGGCGGAGTTGCTGCTCGCTGATGCCGTCGTAAAGCGGAATGCGCAATTGCTTATCGACGTCAACCCCACGCGCCACCGGCCCCAACGCCTGCAGCAGCCGTGCCGGATCGTCGACCTCAACTTCGATGACCGTGCCGTCAGCGAGGAACTCATCCATGCTGTACTCGCCAATCATGCGGCCGCGCCCGATGACGACGATGCGGTCGGCGGTGAGCTGCATCTCGGAAAGGAGGTGCGACGACACGAAGACAGCACAGCCCTGAGCGGCCAGGGCCTTGATGGTGTGGCGCATCCACGAGACGCCTTCGGGATCGAGGCCGTTGACCGGCTCATCCAAA
Source organism: Corynebacterium sp. MSK047 (assembly GCF_030232285.1). Lineage (NCBI taxonomy): Bacteria > Bacillati > Actinomycetota > Actinomycetes > Mycobacteriales > Corynebacteriaceae > Corynebacterium > Corynebacterium sp. MSK047. Next base: position 12,851 of record NZ_JASPJI010000029.1, read on the forward strand.
ATCAGATGCTGCGGCTTGCCGAGCAGAGCCGCCGCCACTCCCAGACGCTGCTTCATACCCAGCGAGTAGCCGCCGACCTTGTCCTTCGCAGCCTCGGTCATACCGACCTGCTCAAGGCACTCTTCCACGCGGGTGTCGGGGATACCGGCGCCGCGGGCGAGGGCCCGCAGATGAGCGCGGCCCGAACGAGCCTTGTTGTGCCAACCGGCATCCAGAATTGCGCCGGCAATGCTGGGCTTATTCTTCAGCGTGGAAAAGGGCTGGTTGCTGTAGGTGTTGCCCTGGGAATCCGTCCCGGTGAACAAGGCCTGGCCTGTGGTCGGGGCGTCGAGGCCCAGCATGCAGCGCATGGTGGTGGACTTGCCGGAGCCATTTGGGCCGAGAAAACCTGTCACTACACCGTCGGGAACGGTGAAGGACAGGTCATCGACGGCTAATTTCGAACCGTACTTCTTGCTGAGTCGTTCAACCGTGATCATGCCCTCCATGATGCCGGTTGAGACTGCCTCGCGCAGTAGAGCTAGGTCTAGTTTTGGGCTTCCCCCCCCCCGGGCCCGCCCAGCCGCCACTTCACGCCACTGGACTGATTCGGGTGTTCCCTGCCACTTCACGCCACGGGTGTCACCTCATGCCACCTCCACAGATGGCACGAGGTGACATGGCTGTCGTGAAGTGCGAAAAGGCAGAAGCCTAGCCCCAGCCCAGCCACAGCCCAACCGACCCAAGCACTCCCCAGCACACCCCAGCCCCCAGCCGACTCCTAATTCCCCACCGCACGGCCACCGTTGGCGTAGTAGCGGCCCATGAACTCATCGCGATACTCGAAGAACCGGTCCTCCAGGATCGCAGCGCGAATGTTCTCCACCAGCTGCACCATGAAAAACAGGTTGTGAATCGTGCACAGCGTGCCAGCCAGGTACTCCTTGGCCTTCAACAGATGATGCAGGTAGGCCCGGGAATAATTCAGCGAAGTGTAGGAGGGCACCTCCGCATCCACGGGGCGGAAGTCGTTCTTGAAGCGGGCATTCGTCAAGGTCATCCGGCCATCGAGCGTGTACACACCACCACGGCGGGCAAGCCTCGTCGGAGCCACGCAGTCAAAGGTGTCGGCACCGGCCTCGACAGCGGCGAAAATATCGTCCGGCTCGGAAATCCCCAGCAGGTGGCGGGCGCGGTCGTCGGGAAGCTCGTCGTTGACCCAACCGCAGATCAGGCCCAGGTTCTGCTTCTCAATCGCCCCACCAATGCCATAGCCGTGGAAGCCGAGCTGGCCGGCATCCTCGAACTCGCGGGAGAGCTCCACCAGCCCGCGGGCGGCCTTGCGGCGCAGGTCTTCGTACTGCGCACCCTGCACGACACCGAATAACTGCTGGATGGGCAACTGGTCGTCGTCAAGCGAATGAACATGCGCATCGACCTGACCGCGCGAAATCGTCAGCTCGTTGTGAGCCTCCAGGCAACGGCGCGCCCAGCGGTGCGTGCGCTCGACGGATGCCTCCTGGTAGCCGCGGGTGTTCATCAGCGTGGTGAGCTCGTCGAACGCCATCATGATGTCGGCGCCCAGCGCGTGCTGAATACGCATGGACACCTCCGGCGTGAAGCGATGCTCGGAGCCGTCGATGTGCGAGCGGAAAGTCACGCCGTCCTCGTCGACAAACGCGTTGCGCTCTTTGCCCTCGGCGACGATGTCGTCTTTCTGCATGCCGGTGACGTCCATCGCGAGGGTCTTTTTAAAGCCCGCGCCGAGGCTGAGCACCTGGAATCCGCCGGAGTCGGTGAATGTCGGGCCGTTCCAGTTGGAGAACTTTGCCAACCCGCCGGCATGGTCGACGATTTCCTCGCCGGGCTGCAGGTACAGGTGGTACGCGTTCGACAGCATGGCCTGCGCGCCGGTGGATCGCACCTGCTCGGGCGTGAGCGTCTTCACGGTCGCCTTCGTGCCGACCGGAATGAACGCCGGCGTAGCAATATCGCCATGCGGGGTGTGGATGGTGCCAGCACGTCCGCGCGCGCCTTCGATTTGCTTTACGACGTCAAAGCCCGTCGTCCTCGACTGCGACATGAAGCTCCTTGGTTGTGGTCCAGTGCTAATGCCTTGAGGTTACCTGGGTGCTATTCGCACGTTACTCAGCGCTGTCGTTTTCCTCGGGTTGGGCAGCGTTTTCCGGGTCCCACACGGCGCGGCTACGACGTGGCGCTTCCTCTTCGAGTCCTTCGCGCCTCATCAGTTCCGCAACCGTAATCTTCTTCCGCTTACGAGCCGGGCTGTAGTACGGGCGGACCTCGACGTCCTTGGCACTTTCCGGGTTCGGCTGGGCATCGGTTGGTTCAGCTGGCGCGGGCTGCATGAGCTGTTCGGTCGGCTCCGGCTGCTCCGCCTGCTCCGCCTGCTCTGGCTGTGCCGGCTGCTCTGGCTCAGCTGGCGCCGTCGGGGCGGACAGTTCGGCCTGCTCAGTGCGCGCGGACTGTTCGGCATGCTCGGACTGGTCAGCGGGTTCGAGCTCCTTCAGCTTTGCCTTCTTCCGCTTCGGAATCCAGCGGTTACGCTTCTTGGTCGCGACAGCCACAGCAGTACCACCAGCTGCGCCCGTTGCAGCGGCCGCGCCCGCTGCACCTGCCGCGCCAGCACCGACTTCACCAGCAGCACTGTCTGCTTCGTCCTCATCAGCGTCAGCGTCGCCAAAGCCACGCCCAGCGCCTTCGCTTTCGGGCAACAGGGACTCACCGCGAGCCATACGCTCGCGGCGGCCCTTCTCCACCAGCTCCTCGGAAACCTCTTCCAGGGCAGAGCCTTCGACATCCACAGAAGGCAACACCTTGTCCAGCCACTTCGGCATGTACCAAGTAGCGCGGCCAAGCAGGAACATGGCTGCCGGGATGAAGGTCATGCGAATAACGAAGGCGTCGAAAAGCACTGCGGCACCCAGCGCGAAACCGAATACCTTGATAATCGCCAGGGGTTGCCCGGCGAACGCCGCGAAGACGGAGATCATAATAATCGCAGCGGCCGTGACCACACGAGCGCCAAGAGTAAAGCCTTCAACGACCGATTCTTCGACCGCGTTGTACTTCGACTCTGGTGAGGACTCACCCTTGTTGTGGGTGTAATGCTCACGCATGCGGGAAACCAGGAAGACCTGATAGTCCATGGCCAAACCGAACGTCACACCAATGAGGAAGATTGGCACAAAGCTGACCAGCGGACCCGGAGTGCTAATCACACCCCAGAGGCCATCCTGGAAAAATGCCACCGTGACACCGAATGCGGCTGCGACAGAGAGCAAGAAGCCCACGCCAGCAGTCACCGGCACCATCAGGGAACGGAAAATCATCAGCAGCAGGATCACTGCCAGACCCACGACAACGCCCAAGTAGAGCGGCATTGCGCCCTGGAGACGGTCGGTGATGTCAATTTCGATAGGAACCAGGCCAGTGACACCGGTGAATAGGCCGGTGGTTTGCTCAATCTGCTTCTGCTGATCGCGCACCGCGTTCATCAGCTGCTTGGTCGCAGGATCGAGCGGACCCGACTTCGGGGTCATGATCATCTTGACCGCAGTGCCGTCATGATTCATGCCAATCATCTGGATGTGCTCGACACCGACATTGGATTTGAACTGGTCGACAGCGTAGCTATAGGAAGCCTTACGGGCGGCCTCGATGTCAGAGAGTTCCGGGTTGGTCTGCTTCAGGGACTCGATAAGCGGTTTGAGCACCGGTGCGTCGGGCTTCACATCATCCGACTTGGCAATAATGATGAGCTGTGAATTACGTCCCGCGCCGAAGCCCTCTTCAATCATGGTGATGGCCTTGCGGTTCGTGCTGTCCTTCGCCGCAGTAGAGTCCGACGGCAGCGCCAGCTTCAAGTGCATGGCCGGGTAGGCCAACGCCAACAGCAAGACGATACAGCCGACCAGGAACAACCCTGGGGCCTTGTGGACGAAGGTGACCCAGCGGCGTCCCATCGTCATCTCGCCGAAGAAGGAAGAGCGGCGTCCCTTGCGCGCATTACGCGAGGGGTTGCCGGCAACACCAGGCACGCGGCCAGCGAAGACCTTGTCGCCCAGCAGAGACATAACTGCCGGCAGCAGGGTCAGAGAGACCAGCACTGTGAAGGCCACCGTGATTGCCGCCGAAATACCCATCAGGGACATGAACGGCACCTTGGCCACCGTCAGCGCTGCCAACGCGACAATCACAGTGAGGCCTGCGAAAACCACAGCGGAGCCAGCCGTACCGGTAGCCATGCCGATGGCATCTTCGTTGGTCATCCCTCGGGCTCTTTCTGCCCTGTAGCGAGAGAGGATGAACAGTGCGTAGTCAATACCGACAGCCAGGCCGAACATGACGGCAAGCACCGGGGTAATCGAGTTGACGTCAGTGAATGCGGTCATCAATGTCACACCGAAGACACCGATGATGATGCCCACTACCGCCGTCACAATAGGCAGGAACGAAGCCACCAGAGAGCCGAAGGTGACAACCAGCACGATAAACGCCACGGTCACACCGATAATCTCCGAGGTCGGAGCCACCTCAATCGCGGGCTGCATGCCCGGGCCAGAGGCCTCGACCTTGATACCTGCGTCACGACCAGCCTGCATCGCGTCGAGAAGCGCCTGCATATTCTCCGGCTCGATGTCCTGCGGCATCTTGGCATCGAAAACGAAGGTGGAAATACCGTAGCGACCGTCATCGGACACGGTACGCATGGCATTGGCATCGGCCTCGGCGACATCCTTGGGCAGGCCAGCGGCCATGCCCTGTTCCTTGACCATCGCCTGCATCTTCGGATTGAGGTCTACCGGGTTGTGAAGTTGCAAATCGTCGGCGATTTGGCCGACATTGTCGCGGATGCCGTTAATGACCTGGTCAACAGCTTCTTTATTCTGTGGGGCATCGAGCCTCTGTCCCTCGGGGGCCTCGAAGGCGACATAAATACGCTGCTCTCGAATTGGGTTCGGAACATCGGGGAACTTTTCCTCAATCACGTGCGAAGCCGTTGCCGACGGCATGCCGGGGATCGAGAACTGGTCGATGAACCCCTTCTGGAATGCGGCAACTGCACCGCCCAGCCCCGCCAAAATCAGGAACCACGCGATGATCACAGTCCATTTATGCAGGTAGGAGAACCTGCCGAGTTTGAACAAGGCCTTTGCCATGTCAAGTTTCCCTTACGTCTAATATTCGCCTGGACCGCCCCCAACTGCAGCTTCCCCAAGTTCGCGCTACCCAAGCACTCCCTCGGACTTCACCTGCAGTTTGAAGCCTCTTCGCTACTCCGATGCTAGCGACCACCCCGGATTGGCCAACATCAACTCTGGCGCTGACACGGTCATTGGGGCGGGCACGACATAAAAACCGGAAATACTTTTGCTAAGAGTAGCGGACTTCCCGGATAAACGTGAACAATGGGGTGTGTGTTACTGATGTTAATTTTGTGATTTAGGTGCTCCAGGTCGGGCGCCTCACCATTTGCCGCTTTACGACGGACACCTCCCACACCTCCACCACACCCAGACAATCAGGGCCGATTAAATGCAAAACCCCCCGGGGCTCCTACCTAAAGGAACCACCGGGGGTTTTATTGGCGGTGACGGAGGGATTTGAACCCTCGGTACGGGGTTACCGCACAAAGCATTTCGAGTGCTTCACCTTCGGCCGCTCGGACACGTCACCGCTAGAAAACGTTACAGGTAGCCCCTTTATCTACCAAATCCCCAGGTCAGAGCGACCAGGCTTCTGCCAAGCCGCTCTCGCTGCACTACACCCTGCGCCACCCCAAGCCCGTCAACCCTCCGCCGCGCTATTCGGGGTGGCCAACGCCCGCTGAGATATGAAGGAATAGTCTGTAGCTTGAAATCTAGAAACTTAAACACAGAAGTACAGCCACACAGAAAGGGTTCTCCCTCATGATTCGTTCCGCCATCATCGGCTATGGCAATTTGGGCCGCAGCGTCGAAAAGGTCATCGCTGACCAGCCGGACATGGAACTCGTCGGCGTTTTCTCCCGTCGCGATTCGCTGGACACTGAGGCCCGCGTACTCCCGGCGGCGGATGTCGAAAAGTACAAGGACGAGGTAGACGTGCTGTTCGTGTGCCTCGGCTCGGCCACCGATGTCCCGGAGCAGGCTCCTGAGCTGGCAAAGAACTTTACGACGGTCGACACCTACGACAACCACCACGAGATTCCGAAGCACCGCGCGGCCATGGACGCCGCCGCCCGCGAAGGTGACAACATCGCCATGATCTCGACCGGCTGGGATCCGGGCCTGTTCTCCCTGAACCGCGTCCTGGGCGCTGCTATCCTGCCGGGCGCAGACCAGATGACCTTCTGGGGACCGGGTCTGTCGCAGGGCCACTCCGATGCCGTGCGTCGTGTGCCGGGAGTGAAGAAGGGTGTCCAGTACACCAAGCCGAACCCGGAAGCTATCGAGGCCGTGAAGAAGGGCGAGGGCGCAGACCTGAAGGGCAACGAATGCCACCTGCGCCACTGTTTCGTCGTCGCTGAAGAGACCGGCAACGCCGACGAGGACGCCAAGCTCAAGGAGCAGATCCGCGAAACCATCGTGACCATGCCGGATTACTTTGCCCCTTACGAGACCATCGTGGACTTCATCTCCGAGGAGGAGTTCGACCGCGACCACCAGGGCATGCCGCACGGTGGCCAGGTCATTACCCGCGGCCAGGCCGGTACGTCCGGTCACGTCATCGAGTTCGGCCTCGACCTGGAGCGCAACCCCGACTTCACCGCAGCCGTCCAGGTTGCCTACGGTCGCGCTGCCTACCGCCTGAAGCAGGCCGGCGAGACCGGTGCCCGTACCGTCTTCGAGATCGCCCCGTACCTACTGTCCGCCGAACCACTGGATGACCTGGTGGCCCAGAAGCTGTAACCAGCCCCAACACTGGCAGCCGGCCATCGAAACACAAAGAACCCCAACCACCTCCGCATATCAGAAGCGGAAACGGTTGGGGTTATCTCTACCCGAGAACTAAGCGCTTTACTTGTCAGTCAGCTTGCCCAGGGTCTCAGTGGCCTTGTCCTTCAGGTCCTCAGCACCCTGCTTGACCTTCGAAGCAGCCTGCTCGCCCTTGCCCTGGTTTGCCAGGTCGTCGTTGCCAACGGCGTCGCCAGCAGCTTCCTTAACCTTGCCGCCCAGCTCGTCGGCCTTGTTCTGCAGCTCGCTCATTATGTAAGCCTCCTATGTAAACGACTTATCTATTCTCTAGAGCCACCGTCTAGCAGCTCCAATAGTTCCGACGGTACGTGAAAATGAAGGCCCGTCACAGCCACGACGGGAATTGTGACCTAACTGTGACCCCGCTCACGCTTCCAACTGCCGTTGCCGTTCGAAGAATTCCCGCAGGTAAACGGAGCATTCGTCGGCAAGCACACCCCCGCGCACCTGCGGCGTGAATGCGTGGGCGGGATCGCGGATGACATCGGCGATAGAGCCGCACGCGCCGGTCTTGGGCGACCACGCGCCGAAGACCACGCGCCCCACGCGCCCCATGACGCACGCGCCGGCGCACATCACGCACGGCTCCAGCGTCACGACCAACGTGCACTGCTCCAGCCGCCAGCCGTCACCAACGACGCGGGTGGCCTCGCGCAACGCAATAACTTCGGCGTGGGCAAGCGGGTCACCATCAGCTTCCCGACGGTTTGAACCCCGGCCCACAACCTTGCCCTCGGCATCCACGACCACAGCTCCCACCGGCACATCCCCGGGTGCCGTGTGAGCAGCTTCGGCAATAGCCAGGCGCATCCACTCTTCGTCGAGAATGTCCTGTTTTCGACGGGGTAGCGCGCTTGGCCTCTCGTGCAAATGACCTTTCTCAGAGTTAGTCGTCATAGGGGTCGTAGTCGTCATCGTCGCCGTCGTAATCCAGGTCGGCGACATCGGCTAGCTCCTCGGCACACCCCAACTCCTCGGCGATGGCCAGAAGCTGCTCGGACGCCCACAGCGACTGATCGTCACAGATGGACTCCAGGGCTTCCTCCGAACAGCCCAGGTCAGCGAGGATATCCATGTCCCCCTCAGCCCAGGCATCGACATCGTCGAGCTCGTCCTCGTCGAGGTCGGGGATATCCAGATCCAGCTCGTCGAACACATCTGCCGCAATGTCATCGGTGACGGCAGCGGTAGCGTCGGAAAGCACAACGCGCAGCGACCCAACGCCCTGGCGCACAAGAATGAAATAGTCGTCATCGATATTGAGCATTCCGACAGCAGCGCGTTCCGAACGCAGATTGCGCAGTGCCTGTGCGGCGTCAGCGAGCGAATCGGTGGCGTCGTCCCCGAGGTCGACGACACGCCAACCGCGCTCCCCCATAGTTACGGCAACCGCGAAGGAGCGGTCGTCATCGGAGGTGTACCCTCCGGAAAAGGTCGTGCTCATAACCCACAACGCTAGTCGCTGTATGTCATGCTTGTCAGGTGAGCAATTTCGAGTCCCCCTCCCCTGCTTCGTCTTCCCTGTCAGCTGCACAACTACCCGCGGTATGCATCCTCGGTTTGGGCCTCATCGGTGGCTCCATGATGCGCGATCTGCGGGCTCATAATGTCGAATGCTTCGGTTGGAATCGCTCGTCCGCAACGGTCGAGGAAGCCACGAAGGAGGGATTCGACGCCAGTACAGATCTTCAGGCCACGCTCGAACGTGCTGAGGCCAGCCGCGCGCTCATCGTGATCGGCACCCCCATGACAGTCGTCGGCACGATGCTCGACGCCATCAACGAGCACGCCCCCAGCTGTGGCATTACGGATGTGGTCTCCGTGAAGGCGGCCGTCGCCGCCGAGGTCTCCGCTCGCGGGATGGAGGAACGCTTCGTCGGCGCGCACCCAATGGCGGGGTCCGCGCAGGCGGGCTGGTCCGCCACGCTCGAAGGGCTTTTCGACGGCGCCCCCTGGGTCATCACCTACGACCTGGCAGCTGCTGCCGACGCTGCGGGCGAGCCCGTCCCGGAGCGCTGGATTGAGGTCTTTTCGCAGGTCGCCAACTTGGGAGCAGCTCTTGGCAGTCAGCTCATTCCAGCGCTGAGCGACCACCACGATGCCAGCGTCGCCCGCATCTCCCACATGCCACACCTGGCAGCCTACGCAATTGCCGCCGCCGGTGAAGCCGGTGGCCCTCTGGCCATTTCGCTGGCGGCCGGCTCTTTCCGCGACTGCACCCGCGTCGCCGCCGCTGCTCCCGACATGGTCATGTCCTGGTGTGAGAACAACACCGAACCCGTGCTCGCCGCGCTTGACGACGTCATCGAGCGCCTCACCGCCGCGCGCACCCAGTTGGCCACCGAGGGAACCGCTATGGACCTGGCCAAAATCGGCCAGATTGCCCGTGTCCGCTACGAGGCCCGCCCCGCTCACCGCCCGATTTTCCGACTGCGCGTCGGCGAGGGCGATTGGATCAACCAGTTGAAGTTGGCCGAAAGCGTCGGCGGGCAGGTAGATGTGTTCTAGTGTGGAACTATGTTTTCCCCCGAGCTGCACACCAGCCTCGCAGGCATCACTGTCGTCAACTTCGCCATTAACGTTCCGGGGCCACTGGCCGCTCAGTACTTGGGTCGGCTAGGTGCCCGGGTGATTAAGGTCGAACCGCCCACAGGCGACCCCCTCGGCGCCTTCGGCCGCCCCTGGTATGAAGCTATGTCCGCAGGTCACGAGATTATCCAGGCGGACCTAAAGAGCGATGAGGGCCGCGTGCAGCTGAGCTCGCTGATTGACGAGGCCGACGTGGTCATCACCTCGGTTCGCCCCTCCGCGCTGGAGCGCATGGGGTTGGCGGACCTCCACGAGCGACCCAATGGGCCGGTGCACATCGACATCGTCGGTGATACCGAAGCTCCCGAAACACCCGGCCACGACCTGACCTACCAGGCGGAGGCCGGAACCCTCACGCCTCCGGCCATGCCGCCGGTGTTGTTGGGCGACATCCTGGGTGCACACTTTGCGGTCACCGCTGCCCTTGCCGGGTTGATTAAGCGGGCGGGTGCGGGTGTGGACGTCGTAAAGCAGCCTGGCCTGCACTGCCGTATCGGCCTGAAGCAGGCCGGTGAAGCCGGCGCCGCGCCGCTGAAGTACGGCATGACGGCGCCCGGCGGACTACTCGGTGGCGGCCTGTGGACGTATGGTCTCTACCCCAGCGCCGACGGTTATGTGGCCGTGGCGGCGCTGGAGCCGCACTTTGCCGCCGCCCTGACGGAGGCCACGGGTGCAAGTGGCCGCGAGGAGCTTGCAGCCTTCCTCAGCGAGCGCACCAACGCCGAAATCATGCAGATTGCCAGCGAAAAGTCGCTGCCGCTGGCTGCAGTGGAGTAAGCGGGTCAGTTTAAGGCCGCGTGCCTCGGGGGTCGGGGCCTGGAGCCTTACGCCGTCAGCCCCGCGGCCTCCGCGGTGAGCTCCACCGAACGCAGCCGGTCAGGAACCTTCAGCGATTGATGAGCCACAATCAGCTCATCCGCCGTCGAGTACTCACCGAACTGCGCAATCTGCTCACGCACCTGCGCCACCGTGCCGACCGCCGTGTGACGGAACATATTTTGCACCTGACGCCCCTGCGGGGTATCCATCAGAATCTCCGCCTCATCGTCAGTGAGGTGATGCCCACCGCGACTCAGGAACCGCCTGACCATGTTCCTGCGGGTAGCGAAGTACTGCTGCTGTGCGTCTTCTTCGCTTTCCGACGCAATGACATTCATGGCCGCAAATGCGTACGGCTTATCCAGCTGCTCAGAAGGCTGGAACTGCTCGCGGTAGACCGCGATGGCATCGCGAAGCGCGTCTGGAGCGAAGTGCGAAGCAAACGCATACGGCAAGCCGAGCGCCGCTGCGAGCTGAGCACCAAAGAGCGAGGAGCCCAGAATGTACAGCGGCACATGAGTGCCGCGGCCCGGAATCGCGTTGATGCCCTTGATCAGCGACTCGTCGGAGAGGTAACCGCGCAGCTCCTGCACATCCTGCGGGAAGGAATCGGACGAACGCGGGTCACGCCGCAGGGCGCGCATAGTGGCCTGGTCCGTGCCCGGCGCACGACCAAGCCCCAGCTCGATGCGATCCGGGTACAGATTCGCGAGCGCGCCGAACTGCTCCGCGACCGTCAGCGGTGCATGATTCGGCAGCATGACGCCGCCGGAGCCGAGGGTGATGCTCTCGGTTTTTGCAGCCACGGCTGCGATAAGAACTGCCGGCGACGAGGACGCGATGGAGTTCATATTGTGGTGCTCAGCGTACCAAATACGCTGATAACCAGCCTTTTCCGCTGTCTGCGCCAAATCGATGGAGCCCTGTAGGGCGTCGGCGTGGGACTGCCCCGAGGCTACGGTAGCAAGGTCAAGAATGGACTCAGTACGAATCATGGTTCCACAGTCTAGACCGTTAGTCGGATATTGCGAGTTTGAGATGCTTCGAATACTGAGGCGCTGGGGGTTGGGTTTTGGGGTTTGGGTGCGGGTGGCTCGTGGGTGGATCGTGGGCGGTATTCACTTGTCGATGAGGTATTCACTCATCGATGAGCTATAGCCTGGCCACAAGTGAATAGCTCATCGATATGAGCGCAGGCAGAGCCAATACCGCGCGCATAAGTGCCGGAGGGTTAAGGGTCAAAAAGTGTGTCCGGAATCGCGGATTTTCACGGATTGACCTGTAGGTTTCCGGAAAGTATATGCT